>NZ_JBPQTS010000040.1:0-47378 GCF_051386455.1 Streptomyces sp. URMC 124 | reverse complement strand
CTTCCCGGCAAGGACTGGCGCTCGGCCCTCGACGCCAAGAACAAGGCCCAGCTGCGCCGCCGCCTCGCCGAGACCGGCGCCGACACCGTCCGCTCCGCCGAACTCGCCCCCGGCGACGAGCCGGAGGGCCTGCCCGGCCGGCTCGCCGCGCTGGGCGTGGCCTACCCCTGCGTCGTCAAGCCGCGCGAGGGCGTGGCCAGCGAGGACGTCGAGCTCGCCGAGGACGCGGCGGCCCTCGTACGCCACTGCCACGCCATCCGCGGCCGCAGACCCGGCGCCTCGCTCGTCGTGGAGGAGTACCTGGAGGGCGAGCTGCACACCCTGGAGACGCTCGGCGACGGCAGCACCCTGCACGCCCTGGCCTCGTTCCGCACCCGCCTGTCCCCGCTGCCGCACTTCATCGAGGAGCGCCTGGACCTGCTGCCCGCGCCGCCGCAGCCGCACACGGAACAGGTCCTCGCCCAGCTGCGCGCCCTCGGCATCGGCTTCGGCGCCTGCCACACCGAGTACGTGGTCCAGGGCTCGCGCGCCCGCATCATCGAGGTCAACTACCGCGCCATCGGCGACCAGTGCGACATCGCGCTCGCCGACGCCCTCGGCATCCCCCTCTTCGAGCACATCCTGCGCACCCACCTCGGCGAGCCGCTGCCCGCGGACCTCGGAGCGCGATCCGACGGCCGGTTGCGCGTGGAGTATGTCTGTGCGGACCGCGGGGGTACGCTCGAAAAAGCGCCCCCGGCGAGCGATACCGAGCGTGATGGCGTGCGGCTGGTCTACCGGCCGCTGCGCGCGGCCGGCGAGGCGCACCCGCTCCACCGCACCAACCGCGACTACCTCGGCGTCATCAGGGCGACCGGCACCGACCAGGGCCGGATCGACCAGGCGGTCGAGGCATTCCTGGCCGCAGAGCGCTGGGAGATCCTGTCATGAGCCTGACCAGCACGGACGGGGTGGAGGACGACCTCCTGCGGCGCGTCCTCAGCACCCTGCTCCGCGAGGACGCCTACGGCCTGCGCCGCCACGCCCTCACCGAGCACCGCCCCGACGGCGACTGGCTCCACCTGCGCACCGCGGGCGAGACCCTCCTGCTGCCCGTCGCCCCCGACGGCTTCCAGTGCGAGGTCCAGGCGCGCGAACCGCTCCTCGAGACGGACGGCGGCGTCCTCACCGGCCTGCGCCCCGTCCTGGCCCGGCTGCGGGCCGCGGTGCCCGCCGAGGACCGGGCCGGCTACGACGCCTTCCTCTCCGAGTGCGAGGAGGCCCTGGCCGCCGCGCGCCTGCACGACCGCGTCCGCGACGGCGTCACCGCGCGCCTGGCGCAGACCTACGGGCGGCGCACCTGCGGCTGGACGGGCCCGGGCGGCTCCCTCGCCTACGACACCCTCGCCGCCTACCGGGACCACCCCGTCTACCCCACCGGCCGCTCCCGCTCCGGCCTCAGCGAAGGCGAACTACGCGCGTACGCCCCTGAGTTCCACCCCTCCTTCTCCCTGCGGTGGCTCGCCCTCCCGCACGGCGCCGTGCGCGGCGACCGGTCCGGCCTGCCCGACTGGTGGCCCGCCCCCGGCGGCCTCGGCCTGAGCGGGCTGGACGCCACCCACGTCGCCCTGCCCGTCCACCCGCTCACCGCGGCCGGCCCGCTGGAGGCCGCCCTGCGCTCGGCCGGACTGGGCGGCTCCGCCCGCTTCGCCGAGAAGCCCTGGCTGGAGGTGCTGCCCACCCTCTCCACCCGCACCGTCGCCGTCGCCGACGACCCCGCCGTCCACCTCAAACTGCCCCTCGCCACCGCCACCCTGGGCCTGCGCAACCGGCGCACCATCAAGCCCGGCACCCTCCTCGACGGCGAGACCGGCCAGCGCCTCCTCGAAGAGGTCATGGCCCACGAGCCGCGCTTCGCCGGGCGGATCCTCCTCGCCGACGAGCGCACCCACCTGCAGTCCGACCACGAGCTCCTCGCCGTCCTCGCCCGCCGCTACCCCGCGGGCCTGCAGGACGCCCACGTCCTGCCCGTCGCGGCGCTGCTCGCCCGCACCCCCGCCGGCGCCCTCGTCGCCGACGAACTCGCCGAGCGCTACTACGACGGCTCCCTCACCGCCCTCCTCGACGCCTACCTCACGCTCCTCCTGGACTGGCACACCACCCTCTTCTCGTACGGCATAGGCCTCGAGTCCCACCAGCAGAACACCTCCCTCGTCCTGGACGCCCCCGGCGGCCGGACCCGAATGCGGCTGCTGCTGAAGGACAACGACGGGCCGCGCGTGCACGGCGTGCGCCTGGCCGCCCGGCTCGGCGGGGAAGCCGCCGACCTGCTGGGCTTCGACGACCGGCGCATCCTCGTGGCCGGCGACGGGCCCGTGGCCGACGTGTTCGCCACCATCACCGTCCACCTGTGCGCCGCCGCCCCCCTCTTCGAGCTCGCCCGGCTCGGCCGCGCCCCCCTCGGCGAACTCCTCGCCCGCCTGCGCGACCGGCTCACCGAGGCCGTCGAACGCACCGCGGACACCGCCCCCGGCGCCGCCGCCGTGCTGCGCGCCCGCGTCCTCGACGCCGACCGGCTGCCGGTCAAGGCCATGGTCACCGCCGGCACCCTGCTCACCAAGGAGCGCTCGGGCGCGTCCGACATCAACAAGCACTACGTGCAAGGGCCCAACTACCTGCGGGGCGCCGGACGATGACGGCCGTACTCCACGACGGCCGCACCCGCGAGGAACGGCCCGTGCTGCGCACCCGCCAGGTCCACGCCGTCGCCGCCTGCTACTTCGTCGCGTCGTTCGCCGCCCTCGGCCTGCCGCCCTACCTCACCGAGATCCTCCCCGCCCTCGGCGACCACGGCGCCCGGTGGGCCGGGCTGCTCTACATCGTCCCCACCGTCTTCGGCGCCCTCGGCGCACCCCTGTGGGGCCGCCTCGCCGACCGCTACGGCCGCAAGCGCCTGCTGCTGCGCGCCCAGCTCGGCCTCGCCCTGTCCTTCCTGCTCGCCGGGCTGGCCGACAGCCTGCCCGCCTTCGCCGCCGCCCTCGTCCTCCAGGGCGTCCTCGGCGGCACCTTCGCCGCCTCCAACGGCTACCTGGCGGCCTCCCTCGACGGGCACAAGCTCTCCTGGGCGCTCACCCTGATGCAGGGCAGCGCACGCCTCGCGCTCGTCGCCGCGCCCGTCGTCGTCGGCGGCCTCACGCCCTGGCTCCCCCCGCACCGCCAGTACGCCCTCCTCGCCGTCCTGCCGCTGGCCGCCGCCCTGATGCTGGCCGCGCTCCCCGAGCCGCCGCGGACGGCGGCCCCGGCACCCGCCGCCCCGGAGGGGGAGGAGCCGCGGCCCGGACCGCTGCGCACCCTCTACGCCCTCGAATTCGCCTTCGTCCTCGCCACCGTCATCTCCTACCCGTACCTCATCACCCTCGTCGGCGAGCGGCTGCCGGGCCTCGGCCCCTCCGCGAGCGGCGCGCTCTTCGCCCTCCCGCACGCCTGCTACCTGCTGCTGGCCAAGCCCGTCCACACCGCCGTCGCCCACCGCCCGCACCTCGGCGCCGTCACCGGCTTCGCCTGCGTGGCCGTCGCCCTCGCCGGGCACTGGGGAGCCGCCACCGTCACCTCCTTCGTGGCACTGAGGGTCCTCCTGGGCGCCGGCATGACGCTGGGCCTGGTCAGCCTGTCCGCCCTCGCCGCCGAGGCGAGCCGGGGCCGCGGGCCCGGCCGCCTCTTCGGCTCGCTGGAGTTCATATCCAAGGCCGGAGCCGTCGTCGCCGGAGCGGCAGCCGCCGCCTCCACCGGCCTCTGGGGCCCGGCCGCACCCGCCGTCGCAGGATCCGCCGTCGCCGCCCTGACGGCCGTCGTCAGCACCCCCACCCTCCTCCGCACCCGCTGGAGCCGCTGAATGTCCTCCGCACCCGCCGCCGCCCCCGCCGGCGTGGCCACCGCCGACCACGTGGTCGCCCACACCCTGCTCAACTGCCTGCTGCGCGAGGTCTCCGGGCCCGAGCACCAGACCGCCGTCACCGACGGCCACCTGGTGCTGCGCCTGCCCCGCTGCGGCGTCCTGCTCCGCGTCGGGCTGCGGCGCGCCTCCCTGATCGGCGCCCACCGCTTCACCGGCCCCGTGCGGACCCAGCGCGACGGCACCTGGACCGAGCTGACGTGGCAGGAGCTCGCCGAGCACATCCACCGCGAGCTGGAGCTGCGCACCGGCGTCCGCAACGACGAGTTCCTCGGCCAGGTGGCCGCCAGCCACGCCGGTGTGACCGCGGCCCTGGGCGCCCCGCGCGGCGCGGCGGGCCCCGACCTGTACATGGACTCCGAGCAGTCCCTGCTGTTCGGCCACCGCTTCCACCCCACCCCCAAGGCCCGCACCGGCGCCGCGGAGGACTGGGGCCGCTACGCCCCCGAGGCCCGCGCCCGCTTCCCGCTGCACCACCTGGCCGTGCGGCGCGAGCACGTGCGCGAGGAGAGCGCGGCCGACGGGGCGCTCGCCGCCCTCGACCGGCAGCGGCCCGTCCCCGACGGCTACCGGCTGCTGCCCGCCCACCCCTGGCAGCACGCGATGCTGCGCGACCACCCCGTGCTGCGCGCCGCCGTCGCCCGCGGCGACGTCCTCGACCTCGGCCCCGGCGGCGAGCCCTTCGAGCCGACCGCGTCCGTGCGCACGCTCTACGACGGCCGGGACTTCCTGAAGTTCAGCCTCAACGTGCGCATCACCAACTGCCTGCGCAAGAACGCCGAGTACGAGCTGGCCGGCGCTGTCGCCCTCACCCGCCTCCTGGAACCCGTCGCCGCCGGCCTCACCGCCCGCTTCCCCGGCACCGGCCTGCTGCGCGAGCCCGCCTACCGCACCCTCGACCTCGGCAGCCGCGAACTCGCCGAGGGCTTCGGCGTCATCGTCCGCGAGGGGCTCGGCGCCCGCCTCGCCCCCGGCGTCACCGGGCTGCTGGCCGCCGCCGTCGCCGACGAGTACCCCACCGGCGGCGCCCACCTCGGCGCACTGCTGCGCGGCGCCGGCCCCGCGGAGGCCCTCGCCTGGTGGAAGGCCTACCTCGCGCTGCTCGTCCCGCCGGTGCTGGCCGCCTACTTCGACCACGGCGTCGTCCTCGAACCCCACCTGCAGAACGTCGTCGTGGGCGTCGGCGCCGACGGCATGCCACGCCAGGTGCTCTTCCGCGACCTGGAGGGCGCCAAGCTGCTCCCCGAACACCACGCCGCCGCCCTCGCGGCGCTCCCCGCGGACGTGGCCGGGCCCCTCACGTACGACCGCGAGCGCGGCTGGGACCGCGTCGTGTACTGCCTGGTCGTCAACCACCTCTCCGAGGTGCTCGCCGCCCTCGCCGACCTCCACCCCCGCCTCGAACCCGAGCTGTGGTCCGCCGTCCGCCGCATCCTCGCCGACCGCGCCGCCGCCCACGGCAACCCCCCGCTGCTGCGCGCGCTCGTCGCCGGGGTGCCGCTGCCCGCCAAGGCCAACCTGCTCACGCGCTGGGAGCGCAAGGCCGACCGGGACGCCGGCTACGTGCGCATCGCCTCGCCCCTGGTGCCGGACGTGCTGTCCGCCCTCACCACGGGCGCCCGCACCGAGACCACCTGGAGCGCCGCACAGTGATCCTGCCCCGTGTCGCCCGGCTCGCCGCGGACCTCTCCGCCGGGGAACTACCCTCCTACGTCTACGACCTGACGGCTCTGGCCGCGCACGCCGCCGACGTGCGCGCGGCCCTGCCGCCGGAGACGGAGCTGTACTACGCGGCCAAGGCCAACCCCGCCCCCGAGCTCCTGCGGGCCCTCGCCCCGCACGTCAGCGGCTTCGAGGTCGCCTCCGGCGGCGAACTGGCCCACGTCCGCGAGGCCGTCCCCGGCCTGCCGCTCGCCTTCGGCGGGCCCGGCAAGACCGAGGCCGAACTGCGCCTCGCGCTCGGCCTGGGGACCGAGCGCATCCACGTGGAGAGCGAGAGCGAACTGCGGATGCTGGCCGCCCTCGCCGCCGAACGCCCCGGCGAGGCGCCGGTGGACATCCTGCTGCGCGTCAACCTGCCCGTGGGCGAGAACGGGGACGAGGGCGAGCGCGGCGGCCGCGAGAGCCGCGGCGGCCGCGGAGAGCTGGCCGGGGCGGCCCTGGCCATGGGCGGCCGGCCCAGCCCCTTCGGCCTCGACCCGCGCCGCGCCGAGGCGTGCCTGCCCCTGCTGCGCGGCACCCGGCTGCGGCTGCGCGGCATCCACGCCCACCTGGCCAGCGGCCTCCCCGCGCCCGCCCTGCTCGCCGTCGCCGCCCGCATCACGGCCTGGGCGCGCGAGCTGGACACCCGGCACGGCCTCGGGCTGGAGGAGGTGAACGTGGGCGGCGGCATGGCGGTCGACTACGCCCGCCCGTACACCCGCTTCGACTGGGCCGCCTACGGCGCGGGCCTCGCCCGGCTCGCCACCGCGCACCCCGGCTACACCCTGCGCATCGAACCCGGCCGCGCGCTCACCGCCCACTGCGGCTGGTACGTCACCGAGGTCCTCGACGTCCGGCACAGCCACGGGGAGGCCTTCGCGGTCGTGCGCGGCGGCACCCACCACATGCGCACCCCCGCCGCGAAGGGGCACGACCACCCCTTCACGGTGCTGCCCGCCGACACCTGGGAGCGCCCCTGGCCGCGCCCGGCCGCGCTGGACGAACCCGTCACCCTCAGCGGGCAGTTGTGCACGCCGAAGGACGTCCTCGCGCGGGCGGTGCCGGTGGCCGAGCTGCGGGCGGGGGACCGGATCGCGTTCGCGATGGCGGGCGCGTACGCCTGGAACATCTCGCACCACGAGTTCCTGATGCACCCGGCGCCCTCCTTCCACTTCCTGTCCTGAGCGGGCGGGGGCCGGGGCCGGCCCAGCAGTTGGCCGGTTCCCACTGGTTTCCCGGCGTTTTACTCCTACATGGATGGTGAATGCATCTATGTGGGCGTACCGTTGATCCCCGCGGTCCCCGCCGCCCCCGAGGCGGGGACCGCACCCCACGGGGGAGCAGCCGTGCCCGGACACCCGGGCCGGCCTACCGAAAGGGGACAACGCAACGATGTGCGGGATCACCGGATGGATCTCCTACGCCGACGACCTCACGGCCCTCACCACGGCGCGCGGCACGCTCGACGCGATGACGGGGACCATGGCCTGCCGCGGACCCGACGCCGGCGGCACCTGGCTCGACACCCACGCCGCCCTCGGCCACCGCCGCCTCGCCGTCATCGACATCGAAGGCGGCGCCCAGCCCATGCGCGTCGAACGCGACGGCCGCACCCTGCTCGTCACCACCTACAGCGGCGAGGTCTACAACTACCGCGAGCTGCGCGCCGAACTGGAGGGCCGCGGCCACGCCTTCCGCACCAGCAGCGACACCGAGGTCGTCCTGCACGCCTACCTCGAATGGGGCGAGGACTTCACCGAGCGCCTCAACGGCATGTACGCCTTCGCCCTGTGGGACCCGCGCACCGAGGAACTCCTCCTCGTCCGCGACCGCATGGGCATCAAGCCGCTGTACTACCACCCCACCCCGGACGGCGTGCTCTTCGGCTCCGAGCCCAAGGCCATCCTCGCCCACCCCGCCGTCCGCCCCGCCGTCGACGCCGAGGGCCTCGCCGAGCTCATCGCCTTCACCAAGACCCCCGGCCACGCCGCCTACAAGGGCATGTACGAACTGCCCCCCGGCCACACCGCCCGCATACGCCGCGGCGGCCTGGTCCTGCGCCGCTACTGGGCCCTGGAGGCCCGCGAGCACACCGACGACCTCACGACCACCGTCCGCCACGTGCGCGACCTGCTCGACGACATCGTCGGCCGCCAGCTCATCGCCGACGTCCCCCTGTGCACCCTGCTCTCCGGCGGCCTCGACTCCTCCGCCATCACCGCCCTCGCCGCCCGGGGGCTCGCCGGCGCGGGAGCCGGACCCGTGCGGTCCTTCTCGGTCGACTTCACCGGCCACACCGAGAACTTCGTCCCGGACGCCCTGCGGCCCACCCCCGACGGCCCCTACGCCCACGCGCTGGCCGCCCATGTCTCCTCCCACCACTCCGACATCGTCCTCGACACCGCCGACCTGATGGCCAAGGCCCACCGCGACGCCGTCATCACCGCCCGCGACATGCCCGTCAGCGGCTTCGGCGACGGCGACGTCTCCCTCTACCTGCTCTTCAAGGCCATCCGCGAACAGTCCACCGTCGCCCTGTCCGGCGAGTCCGCCGACGAGGTCTTCGGCGGCTACCGCTGGTTCCACGACCCCGCGCACGTGCACGCCGACACCTTCCCCTGGGCCGCCGCCGGCGCCGCCGACCGCTTCTCCGGCGAGCACAGCGGAGGGCGCGCGGCCCTCCTCGACCGCGGCCTCCTCGCCAAGCTCGACCTCGCCGGATACCAGGACGCCCGCTACCGCGACGCGCTCGCCGAAGTGCCCCGCCTGCCCGGCGAGCAGGGCCTGGAACGCCGCATGCGCGAGATCGGCTACCTGCACCTGACGCGCTTCGTCCAGCTGCTCCTCGACCGCAAGGACCGGGCCAGCATGGCCGTCGGCCTGGAGGTCCGCGTCCCCTTCTGCGACCACCGCCTCGTCGAGTACGTCTTCAACACCCCCTGGGCCATGAAGACCTTCGACGGCCGCGAGAAGTCCCTCCTGCGCGCCGCCACCCGCGACCTCCTGCCCGACCTCGTCGCCGACCGCGTCAAGAGCCCCTACCCCAGCATCCAGGACCCCCGCTACGCCGCCGCCCTGCGCACCGAGCTCCGCCGCGTCCTCGCCGACAAGGACGCGCCCGTACGGCCCCTGCTCGACACCGCCGCCGTCGCCGGATCCCTCGCCGACGACGCGGGCGAGTCCTTCCGAGCCGCCACCGAGCTCGTCCTCAACCTGGACACGTGGCTGCGCATGCACGACACCGCCCTGGAGCTGTAGGGCTTGCGGAAGCGGTAGAGTCCGCACGTGGCCCTGAAGATCACCGTCGACCCGGACGCGGCCGAGCCGCCCTACGAGCAGATCCGCGCCCGGATCGCCGACCGCGCCCGCTCCGGCGAGCTGCCCGTCGGCTTCAAGCTCCCGACCGTCCGCGGCCTCGCCGAGGAACTGGGCCTCGCCGCGAACACCGTCGCCAAGGCCTACCGCGCGCTGGAGACCGACGGCGTCATCGAGACGCGGGGCCGCAACGGCACGTTCGTCGCCGCGCCCGGCGACACGGCGGCCCGCGAGGCCGCGGCGGCCGCCGCGGCTTTCGCCGCGCGGGCGCACCGCCTGGGCCTGGACCACGAGTCCGCCCGCGCAGCGGCGGAGGAAGCCCTCCGCGCGGCCTACGGCTGACCCACCCGGCCGGGCGGGCCCGGCACCGCCGGACTGCGCCGTCGTGGCGTTTCTCCGCTGCGGCGGAAAGAAAAGAAAGGGTGCGGCCGGTCGGGCAGGCACCGACGGCGCACCCCCACTGAGGCAAGAGCCACGGGGGGTTTTCCCCGCCGCAGCGGCGCTCAGCCACCACGTGCCGGTCCGGCGGTGCCGTGCCGGCCCCGGTCGGGTGGGGCCGGTGCCGAAGCCGCCCCGGCCGGAGGCCGTGAGGGCCGTCGGTGCGGGGGCGCTACAAGTACAACCCCGCGTCCGAGTCACCGGGCTGCGGTGGCACCGTCGCCGGGCCGGTGCCCCGCCGCAGGGCGAAGAGCTCCGCGAGCGTCGCCCCCTCGCGGCCGACTCCCCGCTCCGTGCCCAGCCAGCCGACCGCCTCCGCGCGGCTGAGGGGGCCGACCTCGATGCGGGCGAGGCAGCGGCCCGGCCGCACCACGGCGGGGTGCAGCCGCTCCAGGTCCTCGTTGGTGGTGACGCCGACGAGGACGTTGCGGCCCTGCCCGAGCAGGCCGTCGGTGAGGTTCAGCAGCCGCGACAGGGCCTGCCCCGCCGTGTGCTTGGCCTCGCCGCGGATCAGCTCGTCGCAGTCCTCCAGGAGCAGCAGCCGCCAGCGTCCCTTGGAGCCGCCGTCGTCCTCGCCGATGGCGATGTCCATCAGATAGCCGACGTCGTTGAACAGCCGCTCGGGATCGAGCACGCAGTCCACCTGGCACCAGTCCCGCCAGGACCGCGCGAGCGTGCGCAGCGCGGACGTCTTCCCCGTGCCGGGCGGCCCGTGCAGGAGGAGCAGCCGCCCCGCGATGTCATCCGGGGTGATCTTCATCAGCCGGTCCATGGCGTCCGCGACGCGCGCGGTGTAGTTGGGCCGGACCTCCTCCCACGTGCCGGCGGAGATCTGCCGGGTCGTCCGGTGCGGCCCGCGCCGCGGCGAGACGTACCAGAACCCCATGGTCACGTGTTCGGGCTGGGGTTCGGGCTCGTCCTCCGCGCCCTCCACGGCCTGGCCGAGCACCTTCTTGGCCAGCTCGTCGGTGGTGGCGGTGACGGAGACGTCCGCGCCCCGGTTCCAGCGGGAGATCAGCAGCGTCCAGCCCTCGCCCTCGGCGAGGGTCGCGCTGCGGTCGTCGTCCCGCGCGGAGCGCACCACGCGGCCCGCGGGCGGCAGGAGGGTGGCCCCGGACTTCACGCGGTCCACGGAGCGGCTGTGCGCGTACGGCTGCTCGCCGGTGGCGAACCGGCCCAGGAAGAGGGCGTCGATGACGTCGGACGGCGAGTCGCTGTCGTCCACGTTGAGACGGATGGGCAGCGATTTCTCGGTCGGAGTGAAGTCCGGTTCGGTGGGCAGGGCCTGCCTCCTGGCGCTGGGTCGGCGGTCGGCACACATGCGGCCCATGATCCGGCACCGACGGCCCTTGCGCACACAGGTTTTCCCTTGATTCACGACCGGATCCGCGACACCCGTCCACGTTCGCCCGGAACGCGCCGCACATCGTTTCGGCCGCGGATACGCTTGCCCGTGATGGCACGACGTGGTGTGAGTCGGACGTTTTGGCGGGCCGGGCGCCGGCGGTTCGCCGTGCTGCTCGCGGCCGGTGCGGTCGCGCTGGCGGTGCTGGCCGTGCTGACGGTCCTGTGGGCGACCGGCCGGCAGACGGGAGGGGACGGTTCGCAGGACGGCACCAACGGGGACAGGGCGGCCGTCGAGCTCGGCTGGGGCTTCACGCACACCCAGTACAGCGCCGACCGCGGTGACGACGCCGCCCGGCGGGCCGCGGCCGGACTGCTCACCGGCTTCCGCATGCCGCAGAACCAGCACATCATGGGCTGGGGCGTCGACAACCCCGAGCCCAGGCCGGGCTCCTACAACTTCGGCGACCTCGACCGCCGGGTCGCCTTCATGCGCAAGACCGGCACGACCCCCGTCCTCACCCTGTGCTGCGCGCCCGACTGGATGAAGGGCGGCGGGGAGCGCACCGACTGGTCGCTGAAGTCCCTGGAGAAGGCGCCCGACCGCGCCCACTACAAGGACTTCGCCAAGCTCGCCGGCGTGATCGCCAAGCGCTATCCGGACGTCCGTCATTTCATCGTCTGGAACGAGTTCAAGGGCTTCTACGACGAGGGCCGCAACCGCTGGAACTACGAGGGCTACACCGAGCTGTACAACCTGGTCTACGCGGAGCTGAAGAAGCAGAACAGCGCCAACCTCGTCGGCGGCCCGTACATCAGCATGGACAGCAATCCGCCCGGCTCCTCCTCCAACGCCTCCTCCCTGCGCGGGGACTGGGGCTCGGTCGACCAGCGGGCCGTCGACGCCCTCACGTACTGGAACGCCCACAAGAAGGGCGCCGACTTCCTCGTCGTCGACGGCGCCAGCTACACCCGCGAGGGCAGCAAGCTCATCCCCGACGAGTTCGCCGCGACCCGCAAGTTCGCCGACGTGACCACGTGGCTGCGCCGGACCGTCGGCCTGCCGGTGTGGTGGTCCGAGTGGTACGTGGAGCCCGGTGACGCCAACGACGACCGCAAGGCCTGGACCGAGCCGCACCGCACCGCCGTCCACGCCACGGCCCTGATCCACTTCGCCCGGGCGGGCACCTCCGCGGCCTTCTACTGGAACCCGGAGGAGACGGGCGCGGACTGCCCCGGCTGCCTGTGGCGCAGCACCGAACTGAAGGGCGGCGGGGGAGGGCTGCCCATGCTGGACCTGCTGTCCCGCTTCGGCAAGGCCTTCCCGCCCGGGGCGGAGCTGCGCGTCCCGGAGGTCACGGGCGACAACCGCGACGCCGTGACCGCCCTCGCCTCCGGCAGCACCGTCCTCGTGGTCAACATGCAGGACCGCCGGCTGACCGTCGAGGTCGACGGAAACAGCCTGGATCTGGCACCCAACGAGATCCGCTGGGCGGACTGACCCCCCTCGGAGCGGGCGACGGCGCCCGCTCTACGACATCGTCGCGAACCGCTGCACCAGCGACGCCAGCAGGACCAGCAGCAGCGGCAGCGCGAACCAGTACGACCCCTGCAGCCAGCGCAGCTGCCGCACCCCCGGCCGGCCCACGACCCGCAGCACCTCCCGCGCCGTCAGCAGCACCAGCAGCGCCACCGCCGCCAGACCGCCGACCACCGACACCGGCGTCCACGTCACGCGGGGACCCGCCGGGCCCGGCCGGGGCAGCGGGGCCGCACCGGCGGGCCGGTCCTTCAGCTCGTACAGCACCGCGTCGTCGTTGACGAGGACGCGGCGCAGCTCCGGCCGGCCGTCGAGCGTGCGGCGCATCCGGCCGTCCCAGTCCGCCGCATAGCCCGCGTCGAGTTCGAGATAGACCGACTGGCCGCGGTTGACCATCAGATACGCCCGGGGGCCCGCCTTGCGGAGCGCGGTGACCAGATCGTCCACGCGGGCGGGATCGCGCGGGGCGAGCATCGCGTCGTAGTGGACCCGCTCCATGTCCTTCGCGCCCCACGGCATGGCGGGGGTGACGTTCTTCGAGGGGTCGCTGCTCATCCACAGCAGCCGTACGGTCGGCTTGTCGTGCGCGTACACGAAGTCCATCGCGGCGACCTCGCCGGGCCGCACCCGCTCGAAGGACTCGTTGCCCCAGCGGGCCACCAGGAACCCGAAGACCAGGACCAGGCCCGCCACCAGCGCGGCCAGGGGCGCGAGGACCGCGCGGCCGGGCCGTTCCGCGGCGTGCGGGAAGAGCGCGAGCGCGGCCAGGACGCACGCGCCCGGCAGGGCGAAGAGGAAGACCCGCAGGGCCACTTCGCCGCCGTAGGACTGCATGCCGAAGGCCAGGAAGGGCACCCCGGTCAGCACCAGCAGCGCCACGTCACCGATGCCCGCCCGGCGGCGGCGCCACCAGCCGATCGCGGCGAAGGACAGCACCCCGCCGGCGAGCAGCACGCGCGCGTAGAGCACCAGCTTGTGCACGGGGCTCCCACCCTCGATCCGGCCGGAGACCGACGAGGAGACGTTGCCGCCCAGGGAGCCCAGGCCGCCGAACAGTTCGTCGAAGTGACCCGACCAGTAGGGCTCGGCCAGGAAGCCCACCCACACCACCAGCATCACACCGCACAGCAGCGGCAGCCCGCTCAGCGTGGAGCGGCGGGTGACGACCAGGGCCGTCAGCACCCCCAGCATGACGAACGGCGTCAGCTGGTGGCTGGCCACCGACGCCGCGAACAGGGCGATGACCACGGCCAGCAGCGCGCCCTGCGCCCTGCGCCCGGCGGGCTGCGGCTCCGTCTCGCCCGGCAGCAGCGTGCCGCGCAGCTGCCGGGGCCAGCGGAACCACACCAGCAGCACGGCGGCGAACAGCAGGTAGAAGAAGTAGTTGAGCGCCTGGGGCGAGAAGTAGTCCTGCCCCACCCAGCCGCACAGCACGAACAGCCAGGCCGCCGTCCACTTCGCCCGCCACCCCGCCCGCACGGCCCGCAGCAGCAGCGCGAGCGGCGCCAGGCACAGCAGCTGGATCACCGTCGGCCACCAGCGCAGCACCTCGGTGAAGTCGCTCACGCCCGCCGTCTTCGCGGCGAACGCCATCAGGGCGAAGAAGCCGGGCCAGCTCCAGCGGGCGTCCAGGTCCGGCGCCGCGACGCCCGTGCGGTCGATGAAGTCGAGGAAGCCCAGGTGCTGCCAGGCCGTCGCGAAGCGCGGCTGGTCCTCCAGCACCGCGGGCAGGGCGTGCAGGGAGACCACCGTCAGCAGCAGCACCGCCGTCAGCAGCCGGCGCTGCTGCACGTCCAGCCGCAGCGCGGCCACGAAGGAGACGACCAGCAGCGCCGCGCCCGCCAGCGTCGCCATGGGCAGCACGGAGATCAGGCCGAGCCCGCCCATACGGTCCAGCGTCGCCTCCCCGGCCCCCACCAGGGGCAGCCAGTACAACGCGAGGGCGGCCGCGAGCAGCAGCCAGACCGTCGCTTCGGGGCCGCACCACCACGGCGCCGGGCCCGGGGGAGCGGCCTTCTCCAGGACGGTCTTCTCCCGGGCGGGCGCCCCGGCGGGCTGCTGGGGGGCCGCCTGGGACGCGGCCTGGGAGACGGAGTGGGACACGACGACTGCCTCCGGGGTGTGCCGGAGATCAGGGCGCCTCTCCAAGTGGTCGAAGTCCAGCCGCACGCCTAGCGGCATCGTGTCCGCGTCGAGCGCGGCCCGTAGCGCCCAGCGGGTCCCGTAGGCGCCGCTGTCTCTCTCGCCGGGCTCCTGCTCGCCCTCACCTCCTAAGCCACGGGTGATGCCGTGGCGTGCCCCGCGCCGGAGCCCGTGGGGCTCGGTGCGCGGGGCGTCCCGCCGGTCGCCGCGGACCGCCAGGTCGGCCAGGTCGCCGTCCGGGGCCACGTCGGGGGCGTAGGCCGCGGGCTCGGGCCGGGCACCGCGCAGTATCCGGCGGAGCCTGACCGCCGAGATGGAGACGATGACGGCCAGGCTGCAGATCTCCGCCACTCCCGCCCCCGTGAGCCCCATGCGCGGCAGGAGCAGCAGCGTCAGCCCCAGCACCAGGACGCACAGCAGCCCCTGGAGATAGGCCAGCCCGGCCGTCCGGCTCTGCGCCCGCAGCACCGCGAAGTAGACCTCCATCACCACGCGCAGCGCCGCGCCCACCGCGAACCAGCGCAGCAGCGGAGTGGCCGCCTGGGCGTAACCGGGGCCGAAGACGCGCAGGATGTACGGCGCGAGGAGGAACAGCAGCAGGCAGACCGGCACCATGATCGTGGCCATCCGCCGCAGCGCCGCCCGGCAGTTCTCCGCCAGCCGCGCCGGGTCGTGCGAGCCCTCCACCGTCAGCGACGCGCCCATGTTGATGGCGAGCAGATTGACCGTGCCGCCGATGGTGGTGGTGATGTAGAAGTACGCGTTGTCCTCGGAGCTGACCTGGGAGGCGATGATCACCGGCACCAGATAGACCACGGCCAGGGAGAACAGCGAGCCCGTGTAGTCCCCGGCGAGGAAGCGGCCCATCTCCCGGTACGAGACGGGCCGCGCGGTCGCCTCCGTGGCGGCCACGTGCGCGGGCACCAGCCGGCGGAAGACCAGCCAGCCCAGCGGCACCACCGACACGGCGATCGAGACCACCCACGACACGAAGACGCCGGAGGTGGGCAGCGCCGCCGCCAGCGCCACCAGCAGGGCCAGCTTCACGGCCGAGAAGACCGTGTTGCCCACGGGCACCCACAGGGCCCGGCGCAGGCCGGTCAGCACACCGTCCTGCAGGGTGAGCACCGACCAGGCGATGACGGCGGCGACGAAGCCCAGGCCGTTGAGCGACCCGTCCAGAAAGCGGTACGAGGGCCCCCACGAGCCCAGGGTGAGCAGGAAGACGCACGCCGCGGACGCGACGAGCAGCGAGCTGCCCGCGTACGTCCGGAAGACGAGCTTGCCCGTCGCCCGCCCGGCGACCGGGATGAACCGCGCCAGCCCCCCGGTCAGGGTCACCGCGGTGAGCCCCGCCAGGAGCTTCATCGCGGCGATGGCCGCCGAGCCCTGGCCGACCGCCTCCTCCGTGTAGTACCGGGCGGCGATCAGCCAGTACCCGAGCCCGAGGACGGCGCTGATGCCCGTGTTGAGCATCAGCGCGAAGGCGTTGCGGAACAGCGGGCTGCCGCCGCCCCGCCCCGGCAGCCGCAACCTGCGGCCGGCCGGCCCCTCCGTCTCCCGCTCCTCGGTTCGGGTGGACGTGTCAGACACGGGTTTCGGTTGCCTTCCTGACGACCTGACGGGTTCTGCGGTAGAGGGCGTAGCCCTTGGTGAGCGTCCGGTCCCGGGCGAAGATCCGCCCCACGCCCCGGCCCTCCACGAGCCGCTCGAACTCGGCCATACCCGTCGAGCGCCGCACTGTCACCCGCTCCAGGGCGTAGGGCCCCTGGGGACGGGCGGCCAGGCCGTTGCCCACCGCCAGGGAGATCCCGAAGCCCGCCGCCCGCACGATGCGGCGGACCCTGCGGCTGGAGTAGCCGTACGGATAGGCGAAGGAGACCGGCGCGCGCCCCAGCTCCGTGGCCAGCACCTCGCGGCACTTCAGCACCTCGAACCACAGCTGCTCGTCCGGGAGCTGATCCAGCTGCGGGTGGGTGTGGCTGTGCCCGCCGATCTCCATCCCCGAGGCCGCCAGCTCCTTGACCTGACCCCAGCTCAGCATCAGGTCGAGCGCGCCGCCCGACTCGTGCCGGCCGCGCAGCCAGCCGGTGGAGGCGAACAGCGTGGAGCGGAAACGGTGCTCCGCCAGCGTGGGCAGGGCGTGCCGGTGCACGCCCTCGTAGCCGTCGTCGAACGTGATCAGCACCGGCTTCCGGGGCAGCCCGGAGCCGGAGCGCCACGCCGTGGCCAGCTCCTCGGCCGTCAGCGGGTGGAACCCGCGGTCGGCCAGGAGCCGCATCTGCCGCGCGAACGCGTGCGGCGAGACCGACAGGCCGTAGGTGGCGCGCGCGGGCGCGTGCGCCACCGCGTGGTACATCAGTATCGGGACCCGGGACGCGCTCATGCGCCGGCCTCCTCGGCGGGGGGTCTCGGCCCGGCCGGCTCCTGCGTCGCCGCCACCGCGTACCGGCTACCGCTGCGGCGCGCCCGCAGGGTGCCCACCGCATAGCCCCCGGCCGCGGCCGTCACCCCGGCCAGGATCGCCCCGGCCCGCCCGGCCCCGCCGGGCCGGCCCAGCAGTGCGTCGCGCACGCCCCGGGCGATGCCGGCGGGCAGCACCCGCGTGGTGTAGCGGCGCTCCGAGGCCAGCCCGGCCTGCGCCCCCACGCTCCGGGCCACCAGGGCCTTCGACAGGCCCTCGGCGTACGAGCGGGTCCACAGGTAGCGGAAGCGCTCGCGGGCCGCGGGCACCCGGTGGTGGATGACCGAGCGGTCGTCGATCAGCAGCACCGCCTCGGGCATCGCCCGGGTCAGGCGGATGCACAGCTCCGTCTCCTCGCAGCCCAGCGGCAGCCGGTCGCCGTCGCGGCCGATGCCGCAGGCGAACCCGCCGGCCAGCTCGAAGGCCGACCGGCGGAAGGAGGCGTTGCCCCCGAGGACGTTGCGCACCGGCACCTTGCCGGGCGGCAGGCCCCGGTACGTACAGCCGACGGCCCAGTCGAACTCCTCGGGGAACCAGGCGGGACGCCGCCGGGACTCCCACACCGGCTGGGTGCGGCCCCCCACGGCCATCACCAGGGGATCGGCGTAGGCCTCCGCGAAGTGCCGCAGCCAGTCCCGCTCGGCGACGGCGTCGTCGTCGAGGAAGGCGATGACCTCGCCGGACGAGGCCTCGATGCCGGTGTTGCGGCCCGCCGACAGGCCGCGGGGGCCGGCATTGGCGAGCACCCGCAGGCCGTCCCCGGCACGGCCGTCGTCCGTGAAGTGCCCGGCGAGCCGCCGCAGCAGGGCCGGATTGTGGTCCACGACCACGAGGGTCTCCAGCGCGGGCCGGGACTGCTCGCGGACCGAGGCCACTGCGGCGACGATGTCGTCCCAGCGGTCCTCGGTGTACACACAGATGACCACCGAGACCGAGGGCCCGGAGGCCGGGCCGGCGTCGTTCGCGGCGCCGGCCCGGGAAGTGGTGATCGTCAAGACACTTCCCCACGGTTGGCCGCGGGCGCGATGGCGAGCCGCTGCGGGCGCCGCCGCCGGGTGCCGCGCTCCTGCAGGATCACTTTGAGCACCCGCAGTCCGTCGCGCACGGCCCGCAGGTTGCTGGTGCCGTGGATGCGGACGAACTCGTGGCTGGGAATCTCCTGGACGCGCAGGCCCGCCTTGACGACTCTGATGTTCATCAGGGTTTCGACCTCGAAGCCGGCGCAGTCGAGGGCGATCTCGTCCAGGCAGTGCTTCCAGAAGGCGTTGTAGCCGTAGCACAGGTCGGTGTAGCGGGCGCCGAACTTGTGGTTGACGATCGAGCACAGGACGCGGTTGCCCAGCTTGCGGATGGGCGTCATGTCGTCCGTGCCGCCGCCGTTGGCGAAGCGCGAGCCCTTGGCGAAGTCCGCGCCGCCGACGAGCGCGGACACATAGCTGACGATCTCGTTGCCGTCGGCGGAGCCGTCCGCGTCGACCATCACGATGATCTCACCGGTGCAGGCGGCGAAGCCGGTGATGAGGGCGTCGCCCTTGCCCTTGCCGAGCTGGCGCACCACCTTCACGTCCGGCCACAGCTGCCGTGCGACCTCGATGGTGTCGTCGGTGGAGTTGCCGTCGACGAGGACCACTTCGTGGACCCACTCCGGCAGGGTCTTGAAGACGTACGGAAGGTTCTCCGCCTCGTTCATGGCGGGGATGACGACGCTCACGGGTGGCGCTATCGCGAGATGCGACGTCACCGGGCGGTAATGGGCGGCGACCAGGGCCTCCTGATCGGCCGCCGGGCGCAGGAAAGAACTCATGGCTCGGATGTCCCTCTCGTCCGGTGGACCGCCCGCCCCGAGCGGTCCGGTGGCGTATCCGGTTCGAAAAGGGGGTACTCACCCCGCCCTGCAGCGCTCATCGCCGCAGGGGCCGGGTGAGCTGGCAACGGTTGCTCGCCGCGCGGTCAACGCGACACGGCGACTCTGATCAGCCGGACGCGGCACCCCCCACCGCGCCCCGCCCCGGGCCCCATCGCGACGCTTGCCCTCCCCTTGAGCCGCTTTGCATGATGGGCCGATGCGGGTGGATGTACGACGGTATTGATGGTTGAGACTGTATGGCAAGAGCTGGTGCGGTGACTCCTCCTTTGGGTGTTTTTTGCGCCCAAGTCATGCACTGTGTTGACGCTTTGCGCCGTTAACGGCGCGCGCACGACCCGGTGCGCCCTCAGCCGCCCGAGCGCAACCTGCCCATGCGCTTGAGCAACCGGTCGGCGGGCTCGAAGAGTTCGGGCCGGGAGACCACGGTGTTGCGCAGCGCCCGCACCGGCGCCCGCCGGGCCCGGTGCCCCAGCGCGACCGGATGACGTCGCATCACCCATCCCTCCGACACGCTGAGTTCGCGCGTCTTCAGCGAATCCTTGTACGCCTTGTCGCCCCGCCCGAGGTCGAGGTAGGCCAGGCCCGCGGCGGCCGCCCCCTCCGCCATGCGCAGGTGCAGCACCAGGCCCGGCGAGTACTTCGAGAACGCCGGGTCGTACGACGGGAACCAGCAGGAGAGCACCTGCCGCGAGCGCAGCCCGAAGTGGGCCGCGACCGGCCGCCCCCCGGCGTAGAGCACCGACAGCAGCCCCGCGAAGGACTCCGTCCTGGTGTGGAAGAGCTGTTCGACCAGACGCACTATCCACGGGCGCGCGAACCGGTCGCTGCGGCCCGTTCTTCGGTACTGCGCGGACTTCCAGGCGATCAGCGTCCGCAGCATCTCCGGATCGCGCTCGTCGTGCACGTACCGCACGTCGCCGACGTCCCGGCCGAGCCTGCGCTCCTTGGCGAACGTGGCGCGCAGGAACTTCGGCGACTGCTTGCGCAGGAGCGCCAGGTAGGACTCGAAGCCCTGCTCCACGTCCATCACCGGCGACCGGAACGCTCCGGAGGCGCTCACCTCGAACGGCTTCTGTCCCTCCACGAGGTGGTCGAACTCCCACACCGACAGCCCGCACGCGTGCAGCAGCTCGCGGGCGTCCCACTGGAAGCCGGCCCGGTGGACGAGCCCCTGGGCGTCCGAGAGCCCGAGCCCGATCGCGCGGCCCACCCCGAGGGCCGAGCGCTGGTAGGGGAAGAACCCCACGGGCTCGCCGTCCTCGCGCACCACCGCGATCCGCGCCCCGGTCCGGCACCGGCCGACGGCGAGGGCGAACTCGGGTGCGAGGAAAGGATTCGCAAGCTGCGGCGAGCCGTCCTCGACCGCCGCCGCCTGCAGGGCAGACCAGGCCGCCCGGTCGGCCGCGGTGAGGTCACCGGGCCGGTACACGCTGATGTTCACCTCAGGAAGCCCGACTTTTCGCCGTGCGGCACCGGTGGTGACGCACGTGTGCCAGCAGGAACAGGAGAAGGCTGACGGCCGCGACCGCGGCGACGCCACCCCGCACCGTCCAGGTGTGGAGCGCGAGCATGGCCTGGGCGACCAGCATGTCGACGGCGACGGCTCCGCCGGCCGCGACCACGGAGCGGCTGAGCGGATCGAGGCCGCGCAGCGCCGCCCCCACGGCGCAGGCCGGCGCGACGAGCAGGAAGAAGAGGGTGAACGGCGCACGCAGGGGTGAGCCGATGTCCGCGAGTGCCAGCACGGCGCCGACGCCCGCGATCGCCGTGGCGGCCCCGGCCACCACGGGGAGGGAGTCCCCGGCGGGCGTGCGCGCTCCCGCCGGCCGGTCGGGTGCGGCCGGTGGTGCGGGACGGTCGGTGGCCGAGGCCGGGACGGACGGGCCGGAAGGTCCGGGTGTGCCGGACGGGACTGACGGGCCGGGTGAACCGGACGAGCCGGTGAGACCGGCGGGATCTGTGAAGCTCTGCATTGGCGACTTTGCCCCCCGAAGCGCCGGATGCCGAGGCTTCAATGTCGCGCAATCGGCGGAGCGACGTCAAGATGTGAAGGCCGTGCAAACGGGCTCCGGTTACCCGATCGGCACAGAACCGGAGTCTTTCGGTCAGATGAATACTGCACGAATATGTTGGGCCGTCAGAATGCCCCGACCTGTCAGTGGTTGAGCGTTCACTGGCTCACATCTTTGACATGGACACTTCCGGAAGTCGCGGGCTGCTGCTACCACGGGTACGGCAGAAACCCTGGTAAAGGAGGTTCCATGAAGCTCTCCCGCCTCGCGGGTTCCCTCTCCGCGATCGCCCTCGCCGCCACCCTGGCCCTCACCGGAGCCGGCTCCGCCCACGCCTCGACCGAGTCCGCAACTCCCGCCTATGTGGCCCTCGGTGACTCCTATTCATCCGGTCTGGGAGCCGGGAGCTACTACACGAACAGCGGGGACTGCAAGCGCAGCTCCAAGTCCTACCCTGCGCTCTGGGCCGCCGCACACGCCCCCGCGAGCTTCGCCTTCACCGCCTGTGCGGGAGCCCGAACGGGTGATGTTCTGGCCAAGCAGCTTGGCCCGCTGAACGGCTCGACCGGGCTCGTCTCGCTCAGCATCGGCGGGAACGACGCCGGCTTCGGCGACACCATGGTCACGTGCGTGCTCAACTCCGACAGTGCCTGCGTCAATCGCATCAACGAGGCCCGCACATTTGTCCAGAACACCCTTCCCGGTGAACTCGATAAGGTCTATACCGCAATCCGTGGAAGAGCGCCTTCCGCCCATGTCGTCGTTCTCGGATATCCGCGCTTCTACAAACTCGGCGCCACGTGCGCCGGGCTCAGCGAGACCAAGCGGAAGGCCATCAACGCCGCCGCTGATCTGCTCAACTCCGTCATCGCCAAGCGGGTCGCCGACCACGGCTTCGCCTACGGGGACGCGGCGGCCGGCTTCACGGGCCACGAGCTGTGCTCGGGCAGCCCCTGGCTCAACAGCGTGACCCTGCCCGTCGAGAGCTCCTACCACCCGACCGCGGCCGGGCAATCCGGCGGCTACCTGCCGGTCTTCTCCCGGGCCGCCTGACCCGGGTCAGTACCCGTACGTCGGGTCCGTCCCCGTGGCGGGCGGCGGGCCCGGCGACCGGGACGGACCGGCCGACGACGGCCGGTCCGACGGGCGGCCGGACGGCGGCCCCTGGCAGGTGACGGTGAACGGCACACGATTGGAGGTGATCTTCTGCGGGCTCCTGACCTCGACTGCGAGCCAGTCCTTGCCCGTGCCGTGCTCGGTCTCGACGTACGTCAGGCCGAGGCTCCTGCCCGCCGTGATGTCGGAGGTCCGCCAGGGGTCGACCTGGCCGCTGCCCGTGACCACGCGGTAGCTGAGCCGGGCGGGGGTGCGGTCGACGGTGAACGTCACCCGGAAGGAAGGGCCCGCGCTCTTCGGCGGGCAGGGACCGGTGTAGCTGTCGCGCACCGCCTCGACGGAGACCCGCAGGCCGTACGAGGAGTCGCCGCCGCCCTCGGAAGCCTTCCCCGGGCCGTCCGGCGACGCCGACCGCGAACCGGCACTCTTGCCGGGCCCCGCGGAGTCCGCGCTGCCGGACGAGGAGCCGCTGCCGCCGTCGTCGCCCTCGCCCCTGCTGAAGGCCCAGGCCAGCCCGCCCACCAGCAGGGCGAGCACGACGGCGGCCACCGCGAACACCACCCCCGGGCGGCGGCGCCGGTCGTCACCGGTGGTGCCGAGGCCGCCCGGCGGCTCCGCGGGCCCGTACGGCCCGTCACCGGCGGGCGGGCCGAAGCCGCGGGGGCCGTGCTCCGGGGAGGACGCCGCCGGGCCGGCGGACGGATCGGGCCGCGGGTGCGCCGGGACCGTCGGCGCCTCGGCGGTGGGCGGTGCGCCCGGGCCGGGCAGGGTGCCGCCCTGCGCGACCACCCGCAGCATCCCGTCCGCCTCCTCGGCGCCGAGCCGCTCGGCGGGATCCTTGCGCAGCAGCCCTTCCAGGACGGGCGCGAGCGCCCCCGCCCGCACGGGCGCCGGGAGCTGCTGGTCCACCACGGCCCGCATGGTGGAGAGCGGGGTGTCCTGACGGAAGGGGGAGACGCCCTCCACCGTCGCGTACAGCGTCACCCCGAGGGACCACAGGTCCGACTCCGGCCCCGGCGGATGGCCCAGCGCGCGCTCCGGGGCCAGGAACTCGGGCGAGCCCACCAGTTCCCCGGTGCGCGTCAGCGCCGAACTCCCCTCGACCGTCGCGATGCCGAAGTCGGTGAGCACGACACGCCCGTCGTTGGCGAGGATGACGTTGCCCGGTTTCACGTCCCGGTGCAGCACGCCCGCCGCGTGCGCCCCTCGGAGCGCGGAGAGCACACCGGCGCCGATGTGCGCCGCGCGCGCCGGGGCCAGGGGGCCCTCGGCCTCCAGGACGTCGGCCAGGGACAGGCCGCGCACCAGCTCCATCACGATCCAGGGCCGGCCGTCCTCGGAGACCACGTCGAAGACCGTGACGACGTGGGGGTGCGAGACGCGCGCCGCGGCCCGGGCCTCCCGCTCCAGGCGCACGTACAACTGCCGGATCTCGTGCTCCAGCAGGCCGGACGGCGCCCGGACCTCCTTGACGGCCACCTCGCGGTCGAGCACTTCGTCCCGCGCGCGCCACACCACGCCCATGCCGCCCTGGCCCAGGCGCTCCAGCAGCCGGTAACGGCCCGCCACCACCCGGTCCGGCGGCACCCCTGCGCCTTCCGGACCGCCCCCGAACGTCCCGCTCATCGACGGGCCCCCTCCACCAAGAGAGCGATTCGGGGTGAATCTACCGCAACGGAGCGTGATTGCCCCCTCTTCTGCATATCCTTGTCCCGCTAACTCGCCCACAGTGACGGCAGGTTCACGCCAGCCCTGTCAACGCCCTTGACGGAGTGGTGAATCCGCCCCGCCGATGCGCGGGTGACGGAATGGGGCGGTAGGGTTACCCTGCCTGAGCCGGGTGCCTCGTTCGGGTGGGGAGTCTCAATGGATCAGATAGCAATGCGCGGCAGGCCACGGGTGCCTGCCATCAGCTGCAACAGCGGTGCGTCCAGCGCGCGCCTCGACCGCCATCTCGCGGTGCTGGGCGGGCCTGCCGTGCCCCAGCGCGAAGTCGAGGGGGCGACCCTGCTGATGCGCGAGCTGACCACGCGTGATCACGCGCGCACCAAGCAGGGCCGGACCGCGAAGGTCTCCCTCTTGGCGCCGCTGAGACGCCTGCGTCGCTCCCTGTTCGGCAACCACGACTGAGCCCCGCCCCGAGCGCAGCGCCCCCAGCCGTTCCGTGATCGACAGCGACACCGGTGCGACGCCGTCGGCCCTCCACCCTCTCCCCAGGGCGCGGCCGCACGGCGCCGTGGCATGTCCGCGCAGCCGGACGGCTCCGGCCCGGGGCGGGCCGGCCGGCGTCGCCCGGTGCCGGTCATGGCCCGCCGGCGGTCAGTCGGCGTCCGCCTCCAGCGTGACGCTGAAGGAGAACCGGTCGCCCCGGTAGCGGATCCGGGCCACGTCCACCGCCCGGCCCGAGGCGTCGTACGTCACACCCGTGTAGTGCAGGATCGGGCTCAGGAGCGGCACCTGCAGCAGCCGCGCCGTCTCCGGGTCGGCGAGGCGGGCCTCGACCGTGTCGGTGATCCTGCTGATCCGCACGCCCACCACGTCCCGCAGCACCTTCGTCATCGGCCAGCGCGCCAGGTCCGCCAGGTCGATGCGCTCGGCGAGCTCGGGGCGGACGAGGTTCTCCGCCCAGTTCGTCGGCTCTCCCGACCCCCCGTCGCAGCGCAGCCGCCGGAAGACCACCGCCTCCTCCAGGTCGGGGAAGTGCTCGCCCAGCTCCGCCGGGACCGCCGCCGGCCCGTGGCCCAGCACGGTGGTGCGCTCGCCGGACTGCTGCGCCACGATCGCGTCCACCGAGCCGAGCAGCCGCACGGGGGAGGCCCGCCGGGCGCTCGGCTCGATGAAGGTGCCGCGCCGCCGGTGCCTGCTGATCAGCCCTTCCGCCTCCAGCTCCTTCAGCGCCTGCCGCATGGTCAGCACGCTCACGCCGTAGTGCTCGGCGAGGGCGTCCTCGGTGGGCAGGCGCAGCGGATCGCTCGGGCAGCGCCCGAGTATCGAGGCGCGCAACGACTGCGACACCTGGTACCACAGCGGCAGCTTGCGGTTGAGCGCGAGGGAGTCGGGGGCGAAGGTGGTCACGGACACTCCGGCTCGTACGGCGTCATGGGCGGGGCTGGCGGAAATGACGCTCCAGACCCTGCCACACGTCGTCGTAGCGCGTCTGCAGGTGGCCTGCGGTGCGGGCCTGCTCCGTCGTGATCACCGGCCAGCGCGTCTCGAACATGAAGGCCAGCCCGTCGTCCACCTTCTGGGGCCTCAGCTCGGCCGCGCTGGCCGCCTCGAAGGTGTCCCGGTCCGGGCCGTGCGCCGACATCATGTTGTGCAGCGAGCCGCCGCCGGGGACGAAGCCGCCCTTCCCGGCGGACTTCGCGTCGTAGGCGCCCTCGATGAGGCCCATGTACTCGCTCATCACGTTCCGGTGGAAGTACGGCGGCCGGAAGGTGTCCTCGCCCACGAGCCAGCGCGGCGCGAAGACGACGAAGTCGACGCCCGCCAGGCCCGGGGTGTCCGACGGGGACGTGAGCACCGTGAAGATCGACGGGTCCGGGTGGTCGTAGCTGATCGAGCCGATGACGTTGAAGCGGCGCAGGTCGTAGACGTACGGCACGAGGTTGCCGTGCCAGGCGACCACGTCGAGGGGGGAGTGGTCGTACGTCGCCGTCCAGAGGTTGCCGCAGAACTTGTTGACGACCTCGACGGGGCCGTCGGCCTCCTCGTACGCGGCCACCGGTGCGAGGAAGTCGCGCGCGTTCGCCAGCCCGTTCGCGCCGATCGGCCCCAGCTCCGGGAGGACGAAGGGCTGCCCGTAGTTCTCGCAGACGTAGCCGCGGGCGGTGGCGTCGAGGAGCTCGACGCGGAAGCGCACCCCGCGCGGGATCAGGGCCACGTGCCCGGGCTCCGCGCGCAGCAGCCCGAACTCCGTGCGCAGCAGCAGTCCGCCGCGCTCGGGCACGATGAGCAGCTCGCCGTCGGCGTCGCTGAACACCCGGTCCGTCATGGAGGCGTTCGCGGCGTAGAGGTGGACGGCCATGCCCGCGCGCTGGGTGACGTCGCCGTTGCCGCCCAGGGTCCACAGGCCGGCGAGGAAGTCGGTGCCCTCGGCGGGCTCCGGCATCGGGTCCCAGCGCAGCCGGTTGGGGTCGGCCACGGCGTCGGCGAACGGCGCGCTCGCCAGGTGGCCGTTGCCGGTGCGGGTGAAGGGAGGGTGCGCGGCGGAGGGCCGGATGCGGTAGAGCCACGACCGGCGGTTGCTGTGCCGGGGCTCGGTGAAGGCCGTGCCGCTCAGCTGCTCCGCGTACAGCCCGAGCGGGGCCCGCTGGGGGGAATTGCGCCCTTCGGGCAGTGCGCCCGGGACGGCCTCGCTGCTGTGCTCGTTGCCGAAACCGGCCGAGTAGGCGAGCCCCTCGGCGGCCTTCCGCGCCTGCTCGTTGCCCCTACCGCTCATCGCGTGCTCCCAGCGCCGATGGATTCCTATGGGAGACCGTAGGATTCCTGGCGGGGCGCGTCAATGGATCAGGCCGCGAAACGGCGCCCTACTTCTTCGCGTACCCCACCATGCGCAGCGCCAGGTCCGCGTACAGCTCGCCCACCTCGTCCGGTGTGCGCTTGCCCTCGGCGTTGAACCACCGGGCGACGTCGATGCACAGCGACAGCACCGCCAGCGTCGTCCCCGGGACGTCCGCGGTGGCGAAGTCGCCCGAGGCCACCCCGTCCTCCACGATGGAGCGCACCGCGGCGTCGGTGTCCCGGCGCAGGGCGACGACCTCGGCGTAGTGCTCCTCGCCCAGCGCCCCCAGCTCGTACTGCACGACCCGCGCGGTGGTGTGGTGCTCGGCGTGCCAGCGGACGAAGGACCGCACGGCCTCGGAGAGCCGGTCGGCGGGGCTGCCGCCGGAGTCCCGCGCCCGGCGCAGGATGTCGAGCGCGAGGCGGTGACCGACGCTGCTGATGCGGTAGAGCAGCTCTTCCTTCGTCTTGTAATGGATGTAGAGCGCGGCGGGGCTCATGCCGGCGCGGCCGGCGATGTCGCGGGTGGTGGTGGCGTGGTAGCCGCGCTCGGCGAAGGCCTCGACGGCGGCGGTCACCAGCCGCCGCGCGGCATCGGGTGTGACGTCGGCCCACTGCCCGCCCCGCTGCCCCTCCGCACCCATCCCACGCCCCGCTCTCCCGGCCCGCCCCGGGCCCTGCGCCCGCGGAACGAACACCATACCCCGGGGTGAGCAAGCGCTTAGGGAGGTGTGGGCCGGTCCGGTGCGTTACGGCCGCAGCGCCCTCATCAGCAGGTCCGCGAGGTGGCCGGCCACCTGCTCGGCGCTCAGCCTGCCCTCCGGGCGGTACCAGGCGCCCAGGTGGTGGACCGAGCCGAAGTGGTAGTCCACCACCAGGTCGGCGGGGGTGGCCGAGGTGAAGACGCCGCAGCGCTGGCCCTCCTCGACCAGGGCCCGGAAGCGCTCGTGGTACGTGCGCCGTGCCGCCCGCACCTGCGCGAGCTTCTCGGGGCAGAGGTGGTGCATGGAGCGGAAGAAGATCTTCGTGTCGTCGAGGTTCTCGATGGTCGTGACCACGACGTCGGCAGCCGCCTCCCGCAGCCGCTTCTCGACGGGCGCCTGTGAGCGGGCGAAGCAGTCCAGGCGCTCCTGCTGCAGGCGCAGCACCCGTGCGTAGACCTCGTGCAGCAGGTCGTCCTTGGAGCCGAAGTAGTGGTAGAGGGCGCCCTTGGTGACGCCCGCGGCCTCCACGATCTCCTGGACGGACGTGCGGTCGTAGCCGCGGTCGGCGAAGAGCCGGGTGGCGGCGGCGAGCAGCCGCTGCGGCACGGAGCAGCCGCCCCGCTCCTGCGCCATCCCCTCCGTGCCTCCGGCGCTCACAGCTCTTCTTCCAGCTTGCGCTGGAGGTGGTTCATGCCGCGCAGCCAGCGGTCGGGGTCGGTGGCGCGGGCCGCGTAGTAGTCGGCGACCTCGGGGTGCGGCAGGATCAGGAAGCGGCCCGCGGCCATTCCCTCGAAGAGCGCGTCGGCGACCTGTGCGGGCTCGATCGCCGTGGGCACCAGCACCAGGTCCCCGGCCGGGCCCGTGCCGCGCAGCATGTCCGTCCGCACGCCCTGCGGGCAGATGGCGTGCACGTCGATGCCGCAGTGGCGGTAGGTCAGGGAGAGCCACTCGGCGAAGGCCAGGGCGGCGTGCTTGGACACGCTGTACGGGGCCGAGCCGAGCATCGTCAGCAGCCCGGCGGCGGAGACCGTGGCGACGAACCGGCCGCTGCCGCGGTCGAGCCACTCGGGCAGCAGCTTGCGCGCCGCCCGCACGTGGGCCATGACGTTGACGTCCCAGGCGGTCTCCCAGAGGTCCTCCTCGGCTTCGGGCCCGCCCGCGGGGGCCACGCCGGCGTTCGCGCAGTAGATGTCGACGCGGCCGCCGAGCGCCTCGCGGGCCGCCTGCACGACGTCGGAGGCGTCGCCGGGGACGGCCGTGGCGCCGATCTCCGCGGCGACCGCCTCCGCCTTGGCGGCGTCGAGGTCGTTGACCGCCACCCGTGCGCCCTCGGCCGCGAAGCGGCGGGCCAGCGCGGCGCCGATGCCGCCCCCCGCTCCCGTGACGACCACTCCCGCGTCCCGCACGATGCCCACGCTCGGTCTCCCTCGGCTCGGCTGCAGGGCGGCAGACTAACCAGTCGGTATGTGCCGGGGGAAGAGGCCGGGACGGGCCCGGACGCCTGCGCTCCGGCTGCGTCCTCCGGGGGACGGCCGTTGCGCCCCCGGCCTGAACTGCGGCGCGGCCCGGCCCGGCGGAGCGCTGCCGCCGCACGCACGCCGTACTGTCCGTGCCCATGCGGCACTCTTCCGGGGGACCTCCCCCGCACACACGGCATGTGACGCGCCGCCAGGTGCTGGGCGCGGCGGCCGCGGGAGCGCTCGCCGGGCCCGTCGCCGCGCCGGCGGAGGCCGCGGCCGGACCGCGCGTGCGCACCGGCTTCGACCGGCTGGCGGAGAGCGGCTACGACCAGCTCGCCGGGGCCCGCACCGGCGTCGTCACCAACCCCACCGGCGTCACCGCCGACCTCCGCCACGTCGTGGACGTGCTGCACGCCGACCCGAGGGTGGACCTCCGCGCGGTGTTCGGCCCCGAACACGGCTTCCGCGGCACGGCGCAGGCCGGCGGCTCGGAGAAGGCGGGCACCGATCCGGCCACCGGCCTGCCGGTGTTCGACGTCTACGGCCTGCGCGGCCGGGAGATCGCCGCGCTGTTCGGCCGCGCCGGCGTGGACACCGTCGTCTTCGACGTCCAGGACGTGGGCGCACGCTTCTACACCTACGTCTGGACGCTCTACGACTGCCTCGTCGCCGCGGCGCTCGCGGGCCTGCGCGTCGTCGTCCTGGACCGGCCCAACCCCCTGACGGGCCGCGGCGCGTACGGCCCGGTCCTGGAGCGCTCCCTGGCGTCGGGCGTGGGACGCGAACCGCTCGCGCAGGCCCACGGCATGACCGTGGCCGAACTCGCCCTGCTGTTCAACGCCGACGGCGTGCCGAGTGCCGCGGGGCGCGCCGCGCGGCTGGAGACGGTGCCGATGAGCGGCTGGCGGCGCACGCGGTTCTTCGACGGCACCGGGCTGCCCTGGGTGCCGCCGAGCCCCAACGTGCCCACGCCGGACACTGCCCTCGCCTACGCGGGCACCTGCCTGCTGGAAGGCACCACCCTGTCCGAGGGGCGCGGCACGACCCGCCCGTTCGAGATCGTCGGCGCCGAGGGCATCGACCGCCGCTGGGCCGCGGCCCTGAACGCCCTGGAACTGCCCGGCGTGCGCTTCCGGGAGACGTACGCGGTGCCGGTGTTCTCCAAGTTCCGGGGCCGCACCATCGGCGGGGTGCAACTGCACGTGCACGACCGGTGGGCGTACGACCCGGTGCGCACCGGCGTCGCCCTGCTCGTGACCGCCAGGCGCGTGTGGCCGGGCTTCGCCTGGCGCCCGGACCTGTGGATCGACCGCCTCGCCGGGACGGCGTCCGTGCGCACCATGACCGATGCGGGAGCCTCGGTCGACGACATCGTGGAAGCCTGGCAGCCCGGCCTGGAGGCCTTCCGCGCGACGCGCGAGGAACACCTGCTGTACGACTGAGGCCTTGTGCGCGGACCCGGGGCGCGCGGGGCCGGGACACGGAAGCGTGAAGGGCGTGGCGGAAGTCTGGACAGGCCTCCTCGACGGCGGGACGATGCGCCGGCACAGGACCGCTCAAGGGGGAATGCCATGTCCGGCATGAGTGTGGATCCATACTGGGAGCTCACGTTCGACGCCGACGGGGACGTCGACGCGGGCGAGCGCGACGCCCTGATACGCGGGGTCGCCGATGCGGGCCTGACCGACCTGGTGGTCTTCGCGCACGGCTGGAACAACGACAGGCCGATGGCCACGCGCCTCTACTCCCGCTTCTTCGAGCCCTTCCCCGGCCTGCTCGCCGGTGCGCCCGGCGCGCGCGTCGGCTACGCCGGCGTGATCTGGCCGTCCATGCGCTTCCCGGGGGAGGCCGTTCCGGACTTCCCGTCGGCGGCGGCAGCCGCGGGCCCGGGCGACGTTCCCGCCCCGCCCGCGCTGGACGCCGCCACCCGCGAGGCCCTGGTCAGGATCCTGCCGTGCGATCCGGCCGTCACGGACCGGCTCGCGGAGCTCGCCGCCGAGCAGTCCGACGACCCCGCACGCCTGGAGGAGTTCGTCTCCCTCGTGCGCGGCCTCGCCCCCGCCCCGCCGCAGGGAGCGGCCGCCACCGGCGCGCCGGGCGAGCCGGAGGACGGAGCCGCCGAGCCCCATCTGCTCACCGGTGACGCCCAGGAGGTGTGCGAGGCGTTCGCCTCCGCCCTGGGACACATGGGCGCCCTGCCGCCCGCCTTCCTCGGCGGCGGCCTGAAGCGGCTGTGGGGCGGCGCCCTCGAAGTGCTGCGGCAGATGTCGTACTACACGATGAAGAAGCGCGCCGGCACGGTCGGCGAGAAGGGCCTCGGACCCGCGCTCGCCGCGCTGGCCGCCTCCGCGCCCGCCCTGCGCGTGCACCTGGCGGGGCACAGCTTCGGCGCGCGCCTGGTGTCGTTCGCGCTGCGCGGGCTGCCCGGCGACAGCACGTGCCTGGCGGGCGTGACCCTGCTCCAAGGCGCCTTCTCCCACTACGCCTTCTCCTCGCGCCTGCCGTTCGACACCGGCAACGGCGGGGCGCTGGACGGGTTGTACGGGCGCGTCCGCGGGCCGCTGGTGGCCTGCCACTCGCGCCACGACTCGGCCCTGGGCGTCCTCTACCCGCTCGCGTCCCGCGTCTCCGGCCAGGACGACAGCGTCCTCGGGTCCGACGACGGCCGGTGGGGCGCGGTCGGCCACGACGGCATCCAGGCCGTGGACTCCTGCGCGCGGCTCGGCCTCGACGAGGCCCTGCGCGACGGGCTGCCCGACGGGGGCTGCGTCAGCGTGGACGCGTCCTCCGTCGTCGCGCGCGGCGGCCCTCCGTCGGGCGCGCACAGCGACATCTGCCACGAGGAGCTGGCCCGCGTCATCCTGCTGGCCGGCCGGCTCCTGCGTCCGTGAACGAAACGTGAGCGGAGAGTGAGGATCCGCCACGTTCGCGCGTTCCCACATCCCCGGGCCACTTCGGGGTAGCAGAGCGGAGTCGGCCGTGCACCGCGGCCGATGGATCCGAATGGCGATGAGTTACGTCCCTTCCATGTCGATCCGAGTCCGCGCTGTCGGAGGTGGGATGCAGTGGCAGGTTTCAGAGCACTCGCACGAGAGGTGCGCAATCCACGGAACACCATCGCCTTGCGGCGGACCTCCCTGCGCAAGTGCCTCGAACGTTTCGCCCCCTACGGCCACCGGGCGACCTGGCACCACCTGTGCGACCTCGCCGGGATCGACCCCGCCGACCGGTCCCCCGACCCGGCCCGGCTGGTCGTGGCCCTGACGGAGCTGGAGGAGGCCCGCGCGGTCTGGCTGGCCTACGAGGCGTCCTTCGCCGACCGCCGCAAGCGCGAGAAGCACGACGGCATCCGGCAGCTCGCCGGAGCCGACGCCTGGCACCGCCACACCTGGGGCGGCTGTGACATGGTGCCCTGCGTCAGCCCCACCGCCTACCCGGCCGCCCGCCTGTCCGACGTGCTGCGCAAGGTCATCGCCGCGATGGAGGCCGCGCCCGGGGACAGCTGCCCGGTCTGCGCGCAGGACCGCCTCGAATGGCGCCCCGACCTGGACCGCTGCCCCGCGCAGGGCCCCGTCTGCGCGGACTGCGGCATCATCGTGCCGGCGCCCGTCCTGACCCCGGGGGCGCTGGCCGCGGCGCGCCGGAGGGTGCTGGAGGACCGGTACGCGGCGGTGTGACGAACGAGGAGGCCGGGACGAGAAGTCCGGGAACGGGGAGGCCGGGAACGGGGTGTCCGCCGTCGGCCGGTGGTGCGAGGATGCGTGCACGGCTCACCGGTTCGAGGAGAAGGCGGACGGCATGGCGCAGTTGCACGACCTGACCGCGGTGGAGCAGGGGGAGGCGGTGCGGGCGGGGCGCGTGTCGCCCGTCGAGCTGACCGAGCACTACCTGGAGCGCATCGGGCGGCTCGACGCCGCCGTGGGTGCCTTCATCACCGTCACTCCCGACATCGCGCGCAAGCAGGCGGCCGACGCCGAGAGCACGGCGTCGGCCGCCCGGCGCGAAGGCCGGCCGCTGCCGCCGCTGCACGGCGTGCCCGTGCCGGTCAAGGACCTCAACCAGGTGGCCGGGGTGCGCTGGACGATGGGCTCGGCGGCGTTCGCCGGGCACGTCGCGCCCGTGGACGACCACGTGGTGACCAAGCTGCGCGAGGCGGGAACGATCCTGCTGGGCAAGACCAACACCCCCGAGTTCGGCCTGCCGCCCCACACCGAGAACGCCCTGGCGCCGCCTGCCCGCACCCCCTGGGACCTCGGCCGGTCGGCCGGCGGATCGAGCGGCGGGGCGGCGGCCGCCGTCGCCGCGGGGCTCGCGCCGCTGGCGCACGCGAGCGACGGAGGCGGCTCGATCCGCATCCCGGCGTCCGCCTGCGGCCTGTTCGGGATCAAGCCCAGTCGCGGACGGGTGAGTTCCGGCCCGGTCCTGTACGACGTGACGGGCCTGGGCAGCTCCGGGCCCCTCGCCCGTACGGTCGCGGACGCGGCGGCGCTCCTCGACGTGATGGCCGGCACGGTGCCCGGCGACCCCTACGCGGCGCCCGGGCTCCCGCCGGGCGAGACCTTCGCCGGCCGGGCGCGTCGCGCCCCTGGCAGGCTGCGCGTCGCCCACATCACGCAAGCGCCGATTCCGGGTGTGGACGTGCACCCCGAGTGCCGGCGGGCCGCCGAGGAGACGGCCGCCCTGCTGCGGGAACTCGGCCACGACGTCGAAGAGTTGACGCTGCCCGCCGACGACGCCCTCGCCGCCGCCTTCGTCACCGTGTGGGAGGTGCTCTCGACGCTCGTGCCCGTACCCCCGGGAGGCACGGAGCACCTGCTGCCCCTCACCCGGCACCTGCGCGAGCGCGGCGCCCGCGTCACCGGGCCGCAGTTCGCCGCCGCCCTGTACCGGATGCGCGCAATCGGCCGGCTCGTCGCCGACGCCCTCCAGGCGCCCGGCACCGGCTACGACGTGCTCCTGTCACCCACCCTCGCCCGGCCCCCGCTGCCCGTGGGCGCCGTCCGCAACGACGCCGACCCGGAAGCGGAGTTCGCCGCCGTCATGGGCTTCACGCCCTTCACCCCGCTGTACAACGCGACGGGGCAGCCCGCCGTGAGCCTGCCGCTGCACTGGACGCCCGAGGGCCTGCCCGTCGGCGTCATGCTCGGCGGCCGCTACGGCGACGAGGCCACCCTCATCTCGCTCTCCGCACAGCTGGAGGAGGCCCGCCCCTGGGCCGGGCGGAAGCCGGCCATGTGGTGACGAAGCCGGCCATGCGGTGACGCCGGGACGAGCCGTTGCGAACGGCACGGGGCCGCGGCCCGGGGGACCGGGCCGCGGCCCCGGCCGTCCGGCAGGCTCAGTGCTCGACCAGCAGGCGGGAGCCGGCGCCCCGCAGGCCGTTGAGGTCGTCCGGGTTGGACAGCGCGCAGTTCTCCAGCGACAGGCAGCCGCAGCCGATGCAGTCGTCCAGGTGGTCGCGCAGCCGGGCCAGCTGCGTGATGCGCTGCTCCAGCTCGCCGCGCCACATCTCGGACAGCCGCGCCCAGTCCTCCCGGTTGGGGGTGCGCTCGTCGGGCAGCTCGGAGAGCGCCTCGCGGATCGTGGCGAGCGGGATGCCGACGCGCTGCGCCGCGCGGATGAAGGCGACGCGGCGCAGCGCGTCACGGTCGTAGCGGCGCTGGTTGCCGGACGTGCGGCGGCTGCTGATCAGGCCCTTGGTCTCGTAGAAGTGCAGGGCGGAGACCGCCGCGCCGCTGCGCGCGGACAGCTGGCCGACGGTGAGTTCCTGGACCTTGTTCGAAATCTGCGGCACAGCTCAGACCTTACGTGACCGGCGGCCCCCGGCATTGAGACGACGGCCACACCCGCGGCCACGGCGCCCCCTGGTACGCCTTGCGTCCCCGGCGTTAGCTTGGGACCACAGCTGCGGGGGACGTGAGCTGTGGGCACCTTTGATTCCGCGTCCGCGAGGAGACGACCAGTGAGTGCGCACGACGGCATGTACATCGACGGAAGCTGGCGGCCCGCCGCGGGGACCGGAACGATCGAGGTCGTGAACCCGGCCGACGAGCAGGTCATCGCCACCGTCCCGGCCGGAGACGCCGAGGACGTCGACGCGGCCGTCCGCGCTGCCCGCGCGGCGCTGCCCGGCTGGGCGGCCACCCCTCCCGCGCGGCGCGGCGAGTACCTCGCGGCACTGCGCGACGCGCTGGCCGCCCGCCAGGAGGAGATCGCCGCCACCGTCACGGCCGAGCTCGGCGCCCCCACGGGCTTCGCCACGCGCGTCCACACCGGGCTGCCGATCGCCGTCGCCGGCTCCTACGCCGAGCTCGCCGCGAGCCACCCCTTCGAGGAGCGGATCGGCAACTCCACGGTGCTGCACGAGCCGGTGGGCGTCGTCGGCGCCATCACGCCCTGGAACTACCCGCTCCACCAGGTCGTGGCCAAGGTCGCCCCGGCGCTGGCGGCGGGCTGCACGGTCGTCCTCAAGCCCGCCGAGGACACGCCGCTGACCGCCCGGCTCTTCGCCCAGTGCGTCCACGCGGCCGGGATCCCCGCCGGCGTCTTCAACCTCGTCACCGGGCTCGGCCCCATCGCCGGCCAGGCGCTCGCCGAGCACCCCGGCGTCGACCTCGTCTCCTTCACCGGCTCGACGGCCGTGGGCAAGCGGATCGGCGCGATCGCCGGGGCGGCCGTCAAGCGCGTCGCCCTCGAACTGGGCGGCAAGTCCGCGAACGTCATCCTGCCGGGGGCCGACCTCGCGAAGGCCGTCGCCGCCAACGTCGCCGACGTGTGCCGCAACACCGGCCAGTCCTGCAACGCCCTCACCCGCACGCTCGTCCACGCCGACCAGTACGAGGAGGCCGTCGCCCTCGCGGCGGCCGCGCTCGCCGACTTCGCGCCGGGCGACCCCACGGCTCCCGGCGTGCGCGTCGGCCCACTCGTCAACGCCAAGCAGCACGCGCGCGTGCGCGACTACATCGACCGGGGCATCGAGGAGGGCGCGCGCCTCGTGGCGGGCGGCCCGGCCGTCCCGGAGGGCCGGGACAAGGGCTACTACGTCGCCCCGACGGTCTTCGCCGACGTCACCCCCGAGATGACCATCGCCCGGGAGGAGATCTTCGGCCCGGTCCTTTCCTTCATCAAGTACGAGGACGAGGAGGAGGCCGTCCGAATCGCCAACGACACCGTCTACGGACTCGCCGCCGCGGTCTGGGCCGCCGACGCGGAGCGGGCCGCCGCCTTCGCGCGGCGCCTGGAGGCCGGCCAGGTGGAGATCAACGGCGGCGGGTTCAACATCCTGGCGCCCTTCGGCGGCTACAAGGAATCGGGCGTCGGCCGCGAGCTGGGCGTCCACGGCCTGGGGGAGTACCTCCAGACGAAGTCGCTCCAGTTCTGACGGTTTCCCGCTGCAGAAGGAGGAATGGCATGATCCGCGCCGCCGTACTGCCCGCCGTGGGCGCACCGCTGCAGATAGCCGAGATCGACCTGCCCGCGCCCGGCCCCGGCCAGGTGCGCATCCGGCTCGCCGCGGCCGGGGTCTGCCACTCCGACCTCTCGCTCTCCAACGGCACGCTGCGCCAGCCCGTGCCCGCCGTCCTCGGCCACGAGGGCGCGGGCCGCGTCACCGCCGTGGGCGAGGGGGTGACCCATGTGGTCCCGGGCGACCTGGTCGTCCTCAACTGGGCGCCCTCCTGCGGCGGCTGCCGCTTCTGCGGGCTCGGCGAGCCCTGGCTGTGCGCGGGCTCCGCGGCCGCCGCCACGCTGCCGTACGCGAGCCTCGCCGCCGACGGCAGCGCGCTCTACCCGGGCCTCGGCACGGCCGTCTTCGCCGAGGAGACCGTCGTCCGGGCCGAAGCGGCCGTCCCGCTCCCCGCGGGGATCCCGCCCGTGGAGGCGGCCCTGCTGGGCTGCGCGGTGCTCACCGGCTACGGCGCCGTGCACCACTCCGCGCGGGTGCGCGAGGGCGAGTCGGTCGCGGTGTACGGCGTGGGCGGGGTCGGCCTGGCCACGCTGCAGTCCGCGCGGATCGCCGGCGCGGGCACGATCGTCGCCGTGGACGTCTCGCCGGAGAAGGAGGAGCTGGCCCGGGCCGCCGGTGCCACCGAGTTCGTCGTGGCGAGCGCGGACACGGCCAAGGCCGTCCGGGCGCTCACCGGAGGCTGGGGCGCGGACGTCGCCATCGAGTGCGCCGGGCGCGCCGACGCGATCCGTACGGCCTGGTCGTCGACGCGCAAGGGCGGCCGCACCACCGTCGTCGGCATCGGCGGCATGGACCAGCAGGTGACGTTCTCCGCCCTGGAGCTGTTCTTCTTCGGGCGGACGCTCTCGGGCTGCGTCTACGGCAACAGCGACCCGGCGAAGGACCTGCCCGTCATCGCCGGGCACGTGCGCGCCGGGCGCTTCGACCTCTCCGCCCTGGTGACGGCCCGGATCGGCCTCGACGGCATCGCCGGCGCCTTCGAGGCGATGCTCGCGGGGCGCGGCGGGCGGTCGCTGGTGGTGTTCTCCGAGGACGCCTAGACAGGAGGCATTCCCCCGGGGGCGCCCCTCAGCCCTCGGGGGAATGCCTCCCCCTGCTACCGCTGGGGGTGCCCCCAGGCGACGGCAGGTCGTTCCCGGAGGGCGGTCCTCAGCCCTCGGGGGAATGCCACTGCGGCGAGGGCAGGTGGATCAGCACCAGCACGAACCCGGCCAGCAGGAAGTTCCGCCCGGCGGCCTCCAGGCCGTTCCACTTCTGGGACTGCCACATGGCGAACCACTCGCCGCCGATGCCGATGAAGCCCGCCCCGAACAGCAGCAGGACCATCACCAGCCCCAGCGTGCTCACCCGCCGCGCACGCCGGTAGCCGGTGCCCCGTGCCGTGAGGCCGCGCGCCCACAGGACCGTCCCGGCCACGAGCACGACGGCGGCCAGCGCCTCCCAGACGATGATCGCGACGTAGGCGATGTCCTGCAGGGTGCGGTCCGTGACGGCCCGCCACATCAGGTCGTCGTCGCCGAAGGTCGTGTCCATCGCCAGCACGTGGCGGACGAACTCCCGGTTCGTACCGAAGTCGGTGATGTTGCCGAAGGCGACGAGCGCCATGTAGAGCGCCACCGTGGCGGTCAGGGCGGCCGCCGCGAACGGAAGCCCTCCCAGCCGCACGGCGTCCCTCGGTCCCTTCCGCCTGGTGGCCATGCGATACCCCCGGTCCGCCGCGCCTACGGACTATCTCTGCCCGCACACGCGGCCGGTACGCGGGGGAACGCCGTTCGTACTAGCGGTATTGCCGCAGCTCCCGCCGCGCCAGGGACCGCTGGTGCACCTCGTCCGGCCCGTCGGCCAGGCGCAGCGTCCGCGCGGCGGCCCACAGCTCGGCCAGCGGGAAGTCCTGGCCCACGCCGCCCGCGCCGTGCAGCTGGACGGCCCGGTCGATGATGCCGGCGACCGTCCGCGGGGTGGCGATCTTGATGGCCTGGATCTCGGTGTGCGCGCCGCGGTTGCCGACGGTGTCCATCAGCCAGGCCGTCTTGAGCACCAGCAGCCGCAGCTGCTCCACCGCCACCCGCGCGTCGGCGATCCACTCCTGGATAACGCCCTGCGCGGCCAGCGGCTTGCCGAAGGCCGTACGGTCCAGCGCGCGCCGGCACATCAGCTCGATCGCCCGCTCGGCCATCCCGATCAGCCGCATGCAGTGGTGGATGCGGCCCGGGCCGAGGCGCGCCTGGGCGATGGCGAAGCCGCCGCCCTCCTCGCCCACGAGGTTCGCCGCGGGCACCCGCACGCCCTCGAAGAGGACCTCGGCGTGGCCGCCGTGGTAGTGGTCCTCGTAGCCGTAGACCCGCATCGCGCGCCGGACCCGCAGGCCCGGCGTGTCCCGGGGGACCAGCACCATCGACTGCTGCCGCCGCGGGTCCTCCCCGTCCGGATCGGTCTTCCCCATGACGACGAAGATCTCGCAAGCGGGGTTCATGGCACCGGAGATGTACCACTTGCGGCCGTCGATGACGTAGTCGCCGCCGTCGCGCACGATGCGCGTCTCGATGTTCGTGGCGTCCGAGGAGGCGACGTCCGGCTCCGTCATGGCGAACGCCGACCGGATCCGGCCGTCCAGCAGCGGCTCCAGCCAGCGTTTGCGCTGCTCCTCGGTGCCGAACCGGGCGAGCAGCTCCATGTTCCCGGTGTCGGGCGCCGCGCAGTTGAGGGCGGTGGGGGCCAGCTGCGGGCTGCGGCCGGTGATCTCGGCGAGCGGCGCGTACTGGAGGTTGGTCAGCCCGGCGCCGTACTCCTGCTCCGGCAGGCCGTGCTGGTTGGTGAAGAAGAGGTTCCACAGCCCCCGCCGCCGCGCCTCCTGCTGGAGCTCGGCGACGACCGGCGGCGCCGTCCACGGGTCGGCGAGCGCGGCCCGCTGCTCCTCCGCCACGGCCTCGGCCGGGTACACGTGCTCGTCCATGAACGCGAGCAGCCGTCCGCGCAGTTCCTCGGTGCGGGCGTCGAATGCGAAGTCCATGCCGGTCAGCCCTTCCGCAGGGTGGAGAGTCCGTTGCCGATGAAGAGCGGGACGAGCTGCCCGATGCGGTCGAAGCCCGCGCCGACGGTCTGCCCGAGGGTGTAGCGGTAGTGGATGCCCTCCAGGATCACGGCGAGCTTGAAGTAGGCGAAGGCCGTGTACCAGGGCAGGGCGGAGACGTCGCGGCCGGAGCCCGCCGCGTAGCGCTCGACGATCTCGGCGGGGTCGGGATGGCCGGGCGCGGTGCGCGTGGTGCTGACGGGGGAGCCGGGGACGGGCTCCTGCTCGCTGTACATCACCAGCAGGCCCAGGTCGGTCAGCGGGTCGCCCAGGGTGGACATCTCCCAGTCGAGGACGGCTTTGACGGTGTCGTCGTCTCCCACGAGGACGTTGTCGAGGCGGAAGTCGCCGTGCACGACCGTGGGCGCGGGGGAGGCGGGCAGGGCGCCGGCCAGGGCGGAGCGCAGCGCGTCGATGCCGGGCAGGTCGCGGTTGCGGGAGGCCTCCAGCTGCTTGCCCCAGCGCCTCAACTGCCGCTCCAGGAAGCCCTCCGGACGGCCGAAGTCCGCGAGCCCGGCCGCCCCGGGGTCCACGGCGTGCAGGTGGACGAGAGTGTCGGCGAGGCCGAGCACGACCTGCCGGGTGCGGTCCGGCCCGATCGCGGCGAGCTGGTCCGCCGTGCGGTAGGGCGTGCCCGCCACGAACTCCATGACGTAGAAGGGCGATCCGAGGACGCTCTCGTCCTCGCACAGCAGCACCGTCTCCGGCACGGGCACCGCGGTCGGCCGCAGGGCGCTGATGACCCGGTGCTCGCGCCGCATGTCGTGGGCGGTGGCGAGCACATGCCCGAGCGGAGGACGGCGCACCACCCAGCGGCCGGTGCCGTCGGTGACCGAGTAGGTGAGGTTGGACCGGCCCCCCTCGATCAACTCGGCCGACAGCGGCCCCCGTACGAGCCCCGGGCGTTCCCGCTCCAGATGGGCACGCAGCCGGTCGGGGTCGAGTCCCGGGGGGTTGCTCCTGCCGGTCGAGCTCATCGAGTGCTCCTCCACGCGTCGTCGGACCCGCCGCCGGGCGGTCCCGGATCATCATGCCGACCAGTCGGTATGGCGTCCAGGGTGCGCCGGGAGGTGCCGGGGTGCACGGAGGTGCCGCGGGGGTGCGCCGCGGGTGATCGCTTACGCGTGACAGGTCATCGGACGCCCGCCGTTCATCGTCGTCATGTCGGCGATGACGGTGGGCATGTCGAGCGGTGCGGCCAGGGGGCGGCCGCCCTCCAGTTCGGCGTAGGCGCGGTGCAGGTTGGCCACGAGGCGCTCGCTCTCGCGCAGCCGGGCGAACTCGCCGAGGTCGGCACGGCGGGCGGCTTCCAGCGGGGTGCGGCCGGCGGCGTGCTCGGTGCGGGCCAGCTCCTGCAGCCAGCGCAAGTAGCGCTCGATGACGTCGTAGGCACCGGCGTCGGTGACCGGCCCGTGCCCGGGCACGACGGTCTCGGCGCCGAGGGCGCGCAGCACCTCCAGGGAGCGCAGCGAGCCCGCCAGGGAACCCATGAGGAGGAAGGGGGTGCCGCCGTTGAAGACGAGGTCGCCGGTGAAGACGATGCGCTGCTGCGGCAGCCAGGCGACGGTGTCGCCGGTCGTGTGCGCGGGGCCCGGGTGGATCAGCTCGACCTCGGTGTCGCCCACGTGCAGGGTGAGGGTGTCCTCGTAGGTGAGCTCGGCGGGCGTGATGCGCACGTCGCCGTACTCGACCCAGGGCCAGATGCCGTGCAGCTGCAGGCCCGCGGCGAGGGTCTCCCGGCGGCACTCGCGGTGGCCGACGACCGTCGCCTCGGGGAAGACGCAGTTGCCGTAGGTGTGGTCGCCGTGGTGATGGGTGTTGACGATCGTGGACGGCAGGGGAGCGCCGGCCCCGGTGACGGCGTCGCGCAGCAGCCGCGCGCGGCGTTCGGTCGCGGCGGTGTCGATCAGTGCCGTCCGGCCGCCGCCGGTCACGATCCCCGCGTTGTTCAGGCACCAGCCGCCGTCGGGCTGGACGAAGGCCGTGACCCCGGGGGCGAGGCGGACGGTGTAGGGCTCGGTCGGCTCCGCGCCGACGGGCGCGACCGGGCTCGTGCTGGACATGGATGACCTCCCCTTGCCGCCGCGCGGGGTGCGCGGATCGGACTGCCCGTCAGAATACGGGCGCGGTGGGGAGGGCGGTGGAGGGGCGGCGGAGGGTGCCGGCCCGGCCGGCCCGCGCTCTCAGCCGCGGTGCTCCATGCCCGGGCGCAGCCGTTCCAGCAGCCCGTAGAGCGTGGTGCGCTCCTCCTCGTCGAGGGTGTCGAGCGCGCTGTGGGTGGCCTGCATCTCGGCGCGCACCCGGCGGATGGTCTCGTGGCCCTTGTCGGTGGCGACGACGTTCTTCACCCGCCGGTCGCCCGGGTCCGGCTCGCGGCGCACCAGGCCGCGGGCCTCCAGGCGGTCCACGATGCCGGTGACGTTGGAGGCGTCGCACACCAGCAGGGTGGCGAGGCCGCGCATCGGGACGGGGCCCTTGAGCTGGGCGAGGAGCTTGGCCTGGACGGAGGTGAGGCCCTGCCGGGCAGCGGCGGCGGCGAAGTCCTGCCACTGGGCGGTGCCGAGCGCGGCGACGAGCTCCAGGAGCTGGGCCTTGGTCGGGGGCGGGTAGGCGGTGCCGGTCATGGTTCGAGTGTACTCAAGAGCTTCATGACTTAAATCATTAACTTGACTACCTTAAATATCCCGGCCTACGGTGGACCGGTTGCTTGATTTCCTCAAGCATCCATGTCTTGAACTAATGCGGCCTGCAGCGATGCGGCACGCAGCGATGCAGAGCCACACGAAGGAAAACCCCCACCCATGTCCTCCCCAGCGCCCGCCGAGCGGGGCACCCAGCGCAACGAGACGGTGATCGTCTTCGCCCTGAGCCTCGCCGCCATGGTCGTCTCGATGATGCAGACCCTGGTCGTGCCGATCCTCGGCCTCATCCAGAACGACCTGCACACCACGTCCGCGAACGTCAGCTGGGTCACCACCGCGACCCTGCTCTCCGCCGCCGTCTTCACCCCGCTGCTCGGCCGCTTCGGCGACCAGCACGGCAAGAAGAAGACCCTGGTCGGCGTGCTGATCGTGATGGTCGCCGGCTCCGTCCTCGCCGCGGTGACGCACTCCCTGCTCTGGCTGATCGTCGGCCGCGTCCTGCAGGGCGCAGCCACCGCGATCTTCCCGCTGGCGCTGTCCGTGCTGCGCGAGGAGGTCCGCCCGGCCAAGCTGCCCGGCGCCATGGCCATGGTCAGCGGCACCCTCGCCTTCGGCAGCGGCCTCGCGCTCGTCGCCACCGGCCTGCTCACCTCCGGTGACGACCCCGACTACCGCAGCGCCTTCTGGCTGGCCACCGGCCTCGCCGCGCTCGCCCTGATCGCCGTCGCCTTCCTCGTCCCCGCCACCCGGGAGACCACCGGCGGGCGCACCGACGTCCTCGGCGCGCTCACCCTGGCCGCCACCCTCGTCCTGCTCCTGCTGCCCATCACCCAGGGCCACGAGTGGGGCTGGTCCTCCGGCCGCACGATCGGCTGCTTCGCGGGCGCCGTCGTGATGGCCGCGCTGTGGACGCTCGTCGAGCGCAAGGTGCGCGAGCCGCTGGTCGACATGAAGATGTTCGCCCACCGACCGGTGCTCTTCGCCAACATCGCGGGCCTCCTCGTCGGCTTCGGCTCCTTCGCCCTCTTCATCGGCGTCTCCTACCTCGTGCAGATGCCGGAGAAGATCGCCGGGTACGGGTTCTCCGCCAGCGTCCTGCGCGCCTCCGTGGAATACCTGCTGCCCAGCACCATCGTCTCGCTGCTCGCCGCCCCGATCGGCGGCCAGCTCGTCCGCCACAAGGGCCCCCGTCTGGTCCTGCTGCTCGCCTCCCTCATCGGCACCGCCGGCTTCGTGTGGATCGCCCTCGACCACGAGCACACGATCTCCGTGATCGCCGCAGGCATGTTCGTCGGCGCCGCCATCAGCTTCGGCTACGCCGCCATGCCCGCCGTGATCGTCGCGAGCGTCCCGCACCACCAGACCGGCATCGCCAACGGCATCAACTCCATCTCGCGCTCGACCGGCAGCGCCATCGGCAGCGCCATGATCACCACGGTGCTGGCTTCGAAGAGCCTCGAACACCTGCCGCCGGGGGCGCCCAAGCTGCCCGCCGAGAGCCAGTTCACCCTGACGTTCGTCATCGCCGGCACGGCGTTCCTGCTGGTCGCGCTCGTCGCCGGGCTCGGCCTGCGCACGATCCGCGCCCGGAGCGCCGAAGTGGCGGGGCACGCCCCCGCGGCGGACGCTGAGACCGCACCCGCCTCCGCCTGACCCCGCTAGGAGCACCACCCATGAAGGCCATCAGCTACCGCAGCTACGGAGGACCGGAGGTCCTCGAGTACGGCGAGCTCCCCGCCCCCACGGTCGGCCCCGACTCCGTCCTGGTCAAGGTCAAGGCCGCCGCGGTCAACCCCGTCGACTGGAAGGCCCAGGCCGGCTACCTCCAGCCCGCCCTCGACGCCGTCTTCCCTGTCGTCCCCGGCTGGGACATGGCCGGCGTCGTGGTCCGGCCGGGCGCCGACGCCCCCGAATTCGCCGAGGGCGACGAGGTCATCGGCTACGTCCGCGAGGACTTCCTCTCCCGCGGCACCTTCGCCGAATACGTCGCCGCGCCCGTGCGGACCCTCGCCCGCAAGCCGAAGAACCTCACCTTCGAACAGGCCGCCGGGCTGCCGCTGGCCGGGCTCACCGCCTACCAGGCCCTGGTCAAGGCGCTCCGGGTGTGGGAGGGCGAGACCGTGCTGATCCACGCGGCCTCCGGCGGCGTCGGCAGCATGGCCGTCCAGATCGCCGGGCACTTCGGCGCGCGCGTCATCGGCACGGCCAGCGAGCGCAACCACGACTACCTGCGTGCGCTCGGCGCGCAGCCCGTCGCCTATGGCGAGGGGCTCGCCGAGCGGGTCCGGGCGCTCGCGCCCCACGGCGTCGACGCCGTGCTCGACCTCGCCGGCGGGGAGGCGCTGACGGCCTCGCCCGCCCTGCTCGCCCACGGCGGCCGTCTCGCCTCCGTCGCCGACCCGGCCGTCCTCGGCCTCGGCGGCCGCTACGTCTTCGTCCGCCCCGACGCGTCCGACCTCACGGCCCTGACGGACCTGGCCGAAAGCGGCACCCTCACGGTGGAGGTCGCCAAGGTCTTCCCCCTGGAACGCACGGCAGAAGCCCAACGCCTCAACGCGGAGGGCCACACCCGAGGCAAAATCGTAGTAACGATGCCCTAACCCGGACGACGCCACCCCACCGCCCCGGCCCCGCCGGGCACTCTCCCTCCGCCGCAGCGGTGATCAACCACCGCGGCGCAGCCCGGCGGTGCCGTTCATGACACGGGCCCAGGGCGGCGGCGCTCGCAGCGCAGCTCGGGGGCGGCTCGCGCGGGGCGCGGCCCGAGCCCCCGGCCCTGCCGGGCCCTCTCCCTCCGCCGCAGCGGTGATCAACCCCCGCGGCGGAGCCCGGCGGTGCCACGCCCGCCCGAGCCAGGGGCGCCCGACCCCGCCGCAACGGCGAGCGGCCCCCGCCCGGGCGGCCCGTGGGGGGCCGCCGAACCTCCGCGGAGCGGACCCCGCACCGACCCAGCGTCAGCGCCCCCGCAAGCGCCGGTACGCCTCCAAGCCGTCCGGGACCCAGTCCCACTCCGCGAGGCGGGTCTCCAGTTCCTCCTCGGAGAGGAACGCGTGCCAGGCGACCTCCGCCACCTGAGGCCGCACCGGCACCTCGCAGCGGACCTCGTACACCGCCGACCACCACGAGCCCCCCGGGCCCTCGTACAGGAACCGGAACAGCGGGGTGGGGGCCGGCAGGCCGGAGACGCCGAGCTCCTCCTCGGCCTCCCGCAGCGCCGCTTCGTCGTAGCTCTCGCCCGCCCCCACGACCCCGCCCACGAACATGTCGTAGCGCGAGGGGAAGACCAGTTTCCCGGGCGTGCGCCGGTGCACGAAGATCCGCCCCCGGGCGTCCCGGGCGAGGACGAACACGCAGCGGTGCCGCAGCCCCAGGGCGTAGGACTCGCCGCGCGCGGCCTGTCCCACCACCCGGTCCTGCTCGTCGACGATGTCCAGCAGCTCGTCCGCCGGCAGCGGTGTCTGATCGTTCATGCCCCCATGAAAGCAGCGCGGGGAACCCCGGCCCGGCACGGCACCGGCGTCAGTGCGGCTGCAGGTCCCGTATGCGGTCGGACGGCGAGCTCCCCGACGGCATGGCCGGGTGCCGCCCGATGAGGACGATGCCGGTCACGATGGCGACCAGCCCGGCGGCCTCCCAGGCCAGCGCGCCGGGCGAGGTGTGCAGCCGGTCGCCCAGGAAGCCCACGCCGCAGGCGATCCCCGCGAGCGGCTGGGCCGCGGTGAGGGCGGGCAGGGACAGCCGCAGCGGCGCCGTCTCGAAGGCGCTCTGGACGAACACCAGCGCCGTCACGCCGAGGACGAGCACCCCGTAGGGCTGCCAGCTCAGGAAGAACGCGGTCCAGCCGTGCTCGGAGAGCCGCTCGCCGCTGACGCGGGTGAGGGCGTCCTGCACGCCGTAGAGCAGCCCGGCGGCCACCCCCAGCATCGGCGCCTCCACGCTCATCCGCACGCGCTTGGAGATCGCGGCCAGGGCGAGCGCGCCGCCGACCATCACGCCGATGATCAGCCAGTGCCGCAGGGGATCGGTGACGGTGGCGCCGCCGTGCGGCCGTCCCGCCAGGATGAACGCCGCGACGCCGCCGGCCAGCAGCCACAGCCCGCCCCACCCCGTACGCCCCAGGGGCTGGCGGGTCTGCCGGCGGGAGAGGGCCATGGCGAACAGCAGGTTCGTCGCGAGGAGGGGCTCGACCAGCGACACCTCGCCCTGGCCCAGGGCGACGGCGCCGAGCGCCATGCCGCACACCATCATCCCGATGCCGGCCCGCCAGCGCGGCATCCGGACGAGGTCGAGCAGCAGCCGCAGGGAGAGGAAGTCGCTCATCGGGGCCCGCTGTGCGGCGTTCTGCTGGAGCACGAAGCCGATGCCCAGGCAGAAGGCCGCGCTCACGGCGAAGGCGAAGACCAACACGTCGCGCACCTCAAGACCACTCGGTCGTCGGGGACTTGACAGAAAAACGATAGCCGCCTTGTGAGCGGTGTGACGGCCGGGTACCCCTCTTTCGGGCGGCCATCCCCTCCAACGGTCGACACCGCCCGGGAGTGCCCCACCCTCGCTCGAACGGTTGTTCGTCGACCGGGCGTGCCCGCGGGTCGGGCGTCCCCTCCCACGGTACCTCCGGGCCCCGTGCGGACCGCTGCGGCGGCGGGCCCGCCGGGCGCGCGGAGGAGGAAAGCGGCCCCTGGGGCACGAGGGAGTGAACAACGGTAACCGGAACTGATGGTTTGTGAGTTGATGCCGTGTCAGCCTCAAGATCGGGTCTTGACTCGGAGCCGTGACTACCGCTTTGCTGTGCGTGACTGACAGGGATGAATGCGGACGCCCCGACCCGGCGGCCGGAGGGGACGTACGCCGTGGAGGAAGCCCGCAGATGACGCCCCCGCCACCCCTGGGGAAAGCTGCCCGGGCCGCCCGCGCCCGGAACAAGGACGGAGTGACCTTCGATCCCGCCCTCGACGACGCCGAACTGGCCGGAGTCCGGGACGCCCTGGCGCGCGGCCGCTGGACCGAGGCCCGCAATCTGCTCGCCGAGACCGGCGACGACTGGGACCGCCGGGGCCACCGCCTCGTCGTCCTCGCCGAAGGCCCCTCCAGCGTCGCCTGGGCCCGCGAGTGGCAGCTCGCCGAGCCCGACAGCCCCGACGCCGCCGCCCTCCTCGCCTGCGCCGCCGTCTTCCGCGCCGTGAGCGGCAAGGACAGCCCCGATGCGGCGCGCGCCGCCTGCATGGCGGCCGCCAGGATGGCCCCCGCCGACCCGACCCCCTGGCTCGCCGTCCTCATCCTCGCCCGCCGCACCGGCACCGACGACGAGCGCGTCCGCGCCTTCGACCAGGTCCGCGCCCGCCACCGCGACCACCACCACGCCCACCACCTCATGGCCGCGTGCCTGGCCGAACACCAGCAGGGCGACCGCGACGACCCCCTGCACGAGGTCTACGACTTCGCCGCCTGGGCCGCCGAACAGGCGCCCGCCGACTCGCCCTTGGCCGTGCTGCCCGTCGTCGCCCACGCCGAGCGCTACCGCGTCCTCGCCCGCGCCGGCGTCGAGCCCGGGGACCCCGCCCGCTCCGGCCACTGGACCAGCCGCCGCGCCCGCCAGGTGATGAAGGCCGCCTTCGACTGGTGGCTCGAATGGGACGTCGACGAAAGCACCGACGACGCCGCGGG
>NZ_JBPQTS010000039.1:0-47428 GCF_051386455.1 Streptomyces sp. URMC 124 | reverse complement strand
CGGACCCCACCCCCCGCACCTCGCACCCCGGTCCTCAAGCGCCGCACGGCTTGGACAAACGGAGGATCCACCATGAACGTCACTCGCCGAAGAGCCCTCACCGCCGGTGCCGGCGGCCTCGCAGCCCTCGCCCTGTCCGGCGGGCGAGTCGTGGCGGCCCCCTCCCCCGCGACGTCCCTCCAGCCGTACGCCTCCTACTGGTTCCCCGACAGCCTGCCGGCCGGTTCGCCGGAGGCCGGGGTGGTCTGGCGGAGCCTGGCCTCCTGGGAGCCCGAGAAGGACCCCGACCTGCCGTTCAACCGGGCGGTCGTGCCGCTCGCCGCCCGCTTCGCTCCCCCGCCGCCCAACGGCACCGCCCGTACCGGCCAGGCCCGCGTCTGCGCGCTCGCCGCCTTCGCCACCACCTCCGGGAACCCCTCGCAGGGCGCGCCGACGGCCGACTACTACGCGCTCACCAACTGGGCCTACGTCGACGAGCTGGTCTTCTGGGGCGGCTCCTCGGGCGAGGGGCTGATCCTGGCGCCCAACGCTCCGGTCGTGGACGCCGCCCACCGCAACGGCGTGCCCGTCCTCGGCACGGTGTTCCTGCCGCCCGCGGCCTACGGCGGACAGCTGCAGTGGACGCGTGACCTGGTGCGGCGCGGCCCGGACGGCGGCTTCCCGCTGGCGGACCGGCTGGTACGCGTGGCCCGGACGTACGGCTTCGACGGCTGGTTCGTCAACGCCGAGACCGGCGGGGGCGACGCGCGCCTCGGCGCGGACATGCGCGACTTCGTCGCGTACCTGCAGCGGCGCGGCGAGGGCCTGCGGATCACCTGGTACGACGCGATGGCCGTCTCCGGCGGCATCGACTGGCAGAACCGGCTCAACGAACACAACGCCCCCTTCTTCCAGGCGGCCGGCTCGATGTTCCTGAACTTCAACTGGGACCGGGCCGGGCTCGGCTCCTCCGCCGCGCTCGCGCGCCGGCTGGGGCGCAGCCCCTACGACCTGTGGGCGGGGGTCGACGTGGAGGCCCGCGGCTGGGACACGCCGGTGGACTGGGACGCGGTCGTCCCGGCGGCGGGCCCGCACGTCACCTCGTACGGCTTCTACCGCCCCGAGTGGACGTGGAAGAGCCTGCCCGCCGGAGGGCGCGGCCCGGCCGCCTTCCACGCGCGCGACGACCGCTTCTGGTCCGGGCAGGCCCTCGACCCGTCCGCGCCGGAGGCGGGCCCGTGGCGGCCGCCCGCCGCGTCCGTCGCGGACCGGTCCACGCTCACCGCGCTCCCGTTCGCCACGACCTTCAACACCGGTCACGGCCTGGGCTGGTACGAGAAGGGCCGGCGTACGGGCGACACCCCGTGGAACCACCTGGGGCTGCAGGACCGGCTGCCCGGCCGGCGCTGGGCGGTGCGCACGGCGGGACCGCGCCCGGCGGTCGGCTTCGACTTCGCCGACGCCTGGCGGGGCGGCAGCAGTCTGCTCGTCGACGGCAGGCTCTCCGGCCCGGCGACGGTCGGGCTGTACGCGGCGCGGCTGCCGTTCACCGGTTCCACCGTCGTCGAGCTGGCCCAGCGCACGGACCCCGGCTCGGTGGCGGTCCGCGTCGAGCTGGCGGTCGCCGTGGACGACGAGCCGTACGCCTTCCTGCCGGCCGGCACCTTCCGCGCGGGCGGCCGCGGCTGGACCACGGTCATCGTGCGGGCCGGGGCGAGGCTGCGCGGCCGCAAGGGGCGGACGATCCGCGCGCTCGGCGTCCGGCTCACCGCCGCGGACGGCGGTCCGGTGCGCTGGCGCCTGGGCGGCCTTGCGGTGCGCGACGCCGCCCCCGCGGCGCCCGCCCGGCCGGCGCGCACCGCGATCACCGCGGCGCGGGTGGGGGCCGACGGCACGGCCGGGCTGCGCCTGGCCTGGGACGCCCCGGCCGGAAGCGGGCACCGCACGGGCCGCACCGGCCCCGTACGCCAGTACGAGGTGCGTCAGGCCCTGCCCGGCGGGCGCTTCCGCTTCCTCGGCGGCACCTGCGGGCATGCCTACTACGTCCCGGCGCTGCGTCGTACGGACGGCGAGGCGGCCACCCGCATCGAGGTGCGCGCCGTGGACGAGCTGTACACCGTCTCGGCGCCCGCTTCCCTCACCTTCCGCTGGTAAGGCAACCGACGTAAGGAAACCGACCTGATGCACAACGACCGCACCATCACCGAAGCCCGGCTGAAGCGCGTGCTGGACGAGCGCATCCGGCCCGCCGTGTACCCCGAGTCGGTGCCGCTGTCCGTCACCGTCCGGCACGCGCCCGGCGAGCCCGTCCCGGTGGCCGAGGGGATCGCCGCCCGGGGCGAGCCGATCGAGGTGGGCGCGGCCTGGGGGCCGCCGTGGGGCACGAGCTGGTTCACCGTCACGGGGAGCGTGCCGCAGGAGTGGGCGGGCCGCACGGTCGAGGCGCTGCTCGACCTCGGGTTCGACGAGAACATGCCGGGCTTCCAGTGCGAGGGGCTCGTCTACCGGCCGGACGGCTCTCCGGTGAAGGGCCTGAACCCGCGCAACCAGTGGGTGCGGATCGCCGACCGGGCGGCCGGCGGCGAGGAGGTGCTGCTGCACGTCGAGGCGTCGTCCAACCCCGTGATCCTCGACTACCACCCCTTCGTGCCGACCGAGCTGGGCGACCGGGAGACGGCCGGCGGCGAGCCGCGCTACCGGCTGGCGCGCATGGACCTCGCCGTCTTCGACCGGACGGTGTGGGAGCTGGTCCAGGACCTGGAGGTGCTGGAGGGGCTGATGACCGAGCTGCCGGAGGAGTCCCCGCGCCGCTGGGAGGTCCTGCGGGCCGTCGAGCGCGCACTGGACGCGGTGGACCTGCAGGACATCGGCGGCACGGCGGCCGCGGCGCGCGAGCGGCTCACGGCCGTCCTGTCCGCACCCGCGCACGCCTCGGCGCACCGGATCAGCGCCGTGGGCCACGCGCACATCGACTCGGCGTGGCTGTGGCCGCTGCGCGAGACGGTGCGCAAGGTGGCCCGCACGACGTCGAACATGACCGCGCTGCTGGAGGACGAGCCGGAGTTCGTCTACGCCATGTCGCAGGCACAGCAGTTCGCGTGGATCAAGGAGCACCGCCCGGAGGTGTACGCGCGGGTGAAGAAGGCCGTCGCGGACGGCCGGTTCGTGCCGGTGGGCGGCATGTGGGTGGAGTCGGACACGAACATGCCGGGGTCGGAGGCGCTGGCCCGGCAGTTCGTGCACGGAAAGCGCTTCTTCCTGGAGGAGTTCGGGATCGAGACGGAAGAGGTGTGGCTGCCGGACTCCTTCGGCTACTCCGCCTCCCTGCCGCAGCTGGTGCGGCTGGCGGGCGCCAAGTGGTTCCTGACGCAGAAGATCTCGTGGAGCCGGACGAACAAGTTCCCTCACCACACGTTCTGGTGGGAGGGTCTGGACGGCACCCGGGTCTTCACGCACTTCCCGCCGATCGACACGTACAACTCCCAGCTCTCGGGGCGGGAGGTCGCGCACGCGGTCCGCAACTTCCAGGAGAAGGGCGGGGCCACCCGCTCCCTCGCGCCGACCGGGTGGGGCGACGGGGGCGGCGGCACGACGCGCGAGATGCTGGCGCGCGCGAAGCGGCTGGCGGACCTGGAGGGCTCGGCCCGGGTGGTCTTCGAGAAGCCCTCGGCGTTCTTCGAGAAGGCGCACGAGGAGTACGGCGACGCGCCGGTGTGGGTGGGCGAGCTGTACCTGGAGCTGCACCGGGCGACCCTGACCAGCCAGGCCCGCACCAAACAGGGCAACCGGCGCAGCGAGCACCTGCTGCACGAGGCGGAGCTGTGGGCGGCGACGGCGGCCGTGCGGACGGGCTTCCCCTACCCGTACGAGGCGCTGGACCGGATCTGGAAGACGGTGCTGCTGCACCAGTTCCACGACATCCTGCCGGGCACGTCGATCGCGTGGGTGCACCGGGAGGCGGCACAGACGTACGCGGCGGTGGCGGAGGAGCTGGAGGAGATCGTCGCCGGAGCGCTGGCGGCGCTGGCGGGTGACACCACGGGCGACGGCGCCGACCGCGGGACGGTGGTGTTCAACGCGGCGCCGCACGGGCGCGGGAAGGTGCCGGCCTTCGGCGCGGCGCCCGCCGCCGGACCGGTGCCGCCCGCGCGGCCCGCGCCGCGCGAAGGCGGCGGGTACGTCCTCGACAACGGCCTGCTGCGCGCCGAGGTCGACGGCCGGGGCCTGGTGGTGTCGGTGTACGACCGCGAGGCGGAGCGGGAGACGATCGCCCCGGGAGCGGCGGCCAACCTCCTGCAGCTGCACCAGGACTTCCCGAACATGTGGGACGCCTGGGACGTGGACCACTTCTACCGCAACACCGTGACCGACCTGACGGACGCGGAGACGGTGGAGCTCGCGGACGACGGTGCGTCGGTGCGCGTGGTGCGCGCCTTCGGCTCCTCGCGCGTCGAGCAGCGGATCTCGCTCCCGGCGGGGGCGCGGCGGCTGGACGTCGAGACGGAGGTCGACTGGCACGAGACGGAGAAGTTCCTGAAGGCGGCCTTCCCGCTGGACGTGCACGCCGACCGTACGGCGGCGGAGACGCAGTTCGGCCACCTCTACCGGCCCACGCACACCAACACCAGCTGGGACGCCGCCAAGTTCGAGGCGTGCGCGCACCGCTTCGTGCACCTGGAGGAGCCGGGCTGGGGCGTGGCGGTCGTCAACGACGCGACGTACGGCTACGACGTGACGCGGACGGTCCGCCCGGACGACACGGGCACGACCACGACCGTCCGGCTGTCGCTGCTGCGGGCCCCGCGCTTCCCGGACCCGCGCACCGACCAGGGGGTGCACCGCTTCCGCTACGCGCTGGTGCCGGGCGCCTCCATCGGCGACGCCGTCCGCGAGGGCTACCGGATCAACCTGCCGGAGCGGCGCGTGCCGGGGAGCTCGGGCGTACGGCCTCTTGCGCACGTCGACGACGAGGCCGTCGTCATCACGGCCGTGAAGCTCGCGGACGACGGCAGCGGCGATGTGATCGTGCGGCTGTACGAGTCGCTGGGCGGGCGGGCCCGTGCGCGTCTGAAGGCGGGTTTCCCCCTCGCCTCGGCCTCCGTCTGCGACCTGCTGGAGCGCCCGCAGGCCACAGCGGCGACGGACGGTGACGCCGTCCCGCTGTCCCTGCGGCCGTTCCAGGTCCTCACGCTGCGGCTGGAGCGGCGCAGCGCCTGAACGCATGCGGTGCACGCGTCACACCCCCTCACGCTCGGTGACGTTCCTCCACATTACGGTGGGGGTGTGACAACGTATGTGGCGCTGCTGCGCGGTATCAATGTGGGCGGTAAGAAGCGTGTTCCCATGCAGACCCTGCGGGAGTTGCTGTCGGGCATGGGGTGCGGTTCCGTCCGCACACACCTCAACAGCGGCAACGCCGTCTTCACGCACCCGGGCGCGGGCGCCGAGGAGCTGGCCCGCGGGCTCGAGGAGGCGATCGAGCGCGAGCTGGGCTTCCCGGTGCCGTGCATGGTGCGGGACGCGGCCGGCATGCGCCGCGTCGTGGACGCCGACCCGTTCGCCGGCCGGGGCGTCGACCCGGCGCGGTACGTGGTGACGTTCCTGGCCGCTCCCGCCGACCCGGCGACGGTAGCGGACCTGGACGCTGCGGCGTACGCGCCGGAGGAGTTCGTCCTGGCCGGGCGCGAGCTGTACGTCCACTACGCGCAGGGGATCCGCGACGCGAAGCTGGCGAAGGTGCTGACGGAGCGGCGCCTGGGCACGGCGGGCACCGGACGCAACTGGAACACGGTCACCAAGCTGGCCGCCATGGCCGAGGAGACAGCGGCGCAGGAGACGTAGGAGACGGCAGCACCGGAGACGGCAGCACCGGAGGCGGCCGGGGAGTGACTCGGGCCCCCGCCCCAGCCGGACGAGGTCTCCGCTTAGCATGCGGGCATGAAGCTGCGTTTTCCCCGTCTGCGCGGGCGACGGCTCGTCGCCACCGCCGCCGCGGCCGTCGTGCTCGCCGGCGGCGGCACCTGGGCCGTGGCCTCCGGGGCCGGGGGCGATCCGCCCGTGCACCGTGAGGACCGCTTCATGACGGTGCCGGAGGCACCGGGCGCGAGCGGTTCGGTACGGATCGACACGTCGTTCTTCACCTCGGGCGGGGAGGGCCGCAGACCGGCCGTCCTGCTCGCGCACGGATTCGGCGGCAGCAAGGACGACCTGCGCGGGCAGGCCGAGGACCTGGCGCGCTCCGGCTACGCGGTGCTCACGTGGTCCGCGCGCGGCTTCGGGCGCTCCGCGGGGCGGATCGGCCTCAACGACCCGGACCGCGAGGTCGCCGACGTGAGCCGGCTGATCGACTGGCTCGCCGCGCGCCCCGAGGTCGAGCTCGACGGGAACAAGGACCCGAAGGTGGGCATCGCGGGCGGCTCGTACGGCGGTGCTGTCGCCCTGCTGGCGGCCGGTCACGACAAGCGCGTCGACGCGATCGCCCCGCAGGTGACGTACTGGAACCTCGCCGACGCCCTCTTCCCGGAAGGGGTGTTCAAGAAACTCTGGGCCGGGATCTTCTTCACCTCCGGTTCCGCCGCGACGCCCGGGGCCGGTCCCGGGCCTGCCACGGGCAAGGCCGGGGCGGCGGCTCCGCGCAGCGCGCCGCCGGCCCCCTCCGCAGCCCTCGGCTGCGGACGGTTCGAGAAGGCGCTGTGCGAGATGTACGAGCGGGTGGCCGTCGCCGGCAAGCCCGACGCGCAGGCCCGCGAACTGCTCGAGCGCCGCAGCCCCTCCGCGGTCGCCGACCGCATCAAGGTGCCCGCGCTGCTCGTCCAGGGCCAGACCGACTCGCTCTTCCCCCTGGACCAGTCCGACGCGGCCGCGACGGTCATACGCCGCAACGGCGCGCCCGTCGCGGTCGACTGGGTCGCCGGGGGCCACGACTCCGGTTTCACCGAGGCCGACCGGACGGAGCTGCGCACGCGCGCGTGGTTCGACCGTTACCTCAAGGACGACGACAGCACGTCCACCGGGCCCGCTTTCCGCGTCAGCAGGACGGGCGGCATCGACACCACCGACGGCAGGGCACAGCTGCGCGGCGCGAGCGGGAGCAGCTACCCGGGCCTGCGCCACGACCCGAGGGTGGTGGGACTGACCGGGCGGAAGCAGTCCTTCGCCAACCCGCCGGGGGCCGCGCCCCCGGCCATCTCCGCCGTGCCCGGCATCGGGGGTGCGGTGTCGCAGCTGTCCGGGATCGGGCTGGGGGTGTCGCTGGACTTCCCCGGGCAGCACGCCCGGTTCGAATCGACGCGCCTCACCGAGGGCGTCCGGGTGACCGGCTCCCCGGCCGTGAAGGTGAAGGTCGCCTCCGACACGGGTGAAGCGGTGCTGTTCGCCAAGGTGTACGACGTCGGCCCCAACGGGCAGCAGGTCCTGCCCGCCCAGCTCGTCGCGCCCGTACGGGTCGAGGACGCCAAGGCCGGGCGGACGGTGGAGCTGAAGCTCCCGGCGATCGACCACACCTTCGAGTCCGGCCACCGGATGCGGCTCGTGATCGCCTCGACCGACCTCGGCTACGCCTCCCCGGCCGCGCCCGCGACGTACACCGTCTCCCTGGAGGGCGGGCTGAGCGTGCCGACCGCGCCGGAGGTACGGACGGCCTCGGCCGCCCTGCCCTGGTGGACGTGGGGGCTGCCGCTGGGCGGTGCGGTCGTCGCGGCCGCCGTGCTGCTGACCGGGCGGCGGCGGGTGACCGCGCCCGCGCCGGACCCGGCGCTCGCCGAAGTGCCGCTGCAGATCACCGGTCTGAGTAAGCGGTACGCCAAGTCCGCCGACCGGTACGCCGTGCGGGAGCTGTCCTTCCGGGTCGAACGCGGGCAGGTTCTCGGCCTGCTCGGGCCGAACGGCGCCGGCAAGACCACGACGCTGCGGATGCTCATGGGGCTCATCCGCCCCGACGAGGGCGAGGTGCGGGTCTTCGGGCACGCGGTGCGGCCCGGAGCGCCGGTGCTGTCGCGGGTCGGGGCGTTCGTGGAGGGCGCGGGGTTCCTGCCGCACCTGTCCGGCCGCGCCAACCTCGACCTGTACTGGCAGGCGACGGGCCGTCCGGCCGAGGACGCGCACGTCGACGAGGCCCTGGAGATCGCCGGGCTGGGACCGGCGCTGGAGCGCGCCGTGCGCACGTACTCGCAGGGCATGCGGCAGCGGCTCGCCATCGCCCAGGCCATGCTGGGCCTGCCGGACCTGCTGATCCTCGACGAGCCGACGAACGGGCTCGACCCGCCGCAGATCCGGGAGATGCGCGAGGTGATGATCCGCTACGCGGCGGCCGGCCGCACCGTCATCGTCTCCAGCCACCTCCTCTCCGAGGTCGAGCAGAGCTGCACGCACCTGGTGGTCATGGACCGGGGCCGGCTGGTGACCGCCGGTCCCGTCGGCGACATCGTCGGCTCGGGCGACACGCTGCTCATCGGCGTCGAGGGCGAGGTGACGGAGGTGACGGCGGACAAGGTGGCCGCGCTGCCGGGGGTCGCCTCGGCAGTACGGGCCGAGGACGGCCTGCTGGTGCGGCTCGACGGCACGAGCGCCCCGCAGCTGCTGGCCGAACTGGTCCGGCTGGAGGTCCCGGTGGCGAGCGTGGGTCCGCACCGCCGCCTGGAGGACGCGTTCCTGACCCTGATCGGAGGCCCCTCGTGAGCGCAGTAGTGAAGGCCGGCGAGTCCGCTCCCGGCTACCGGGCGCGGCACACCCTGCCGCTGCGCGTCGAGGCGATGCGGCAGCTGCGGCGGCGCCGGACGCTGGTGGTCGGGGCGGTGCTCGCGGCCCTGCCGTTCGTCCTGATCGCGGCGTTCGCGATCGGAGGGCAGCCGAGCGGGCGGAACGGGCGGGTGACGCTCATCGACACCGCCACCGCGTCCGGGGCGAACTTCACCGCGACGTGCCTGTTCGTCTCGGCGGGCTTCCTGCTCGTGATGCCGGTCGCGCTGTTCTGCGGTGACACCGTGGCGTCCGAGGCCGGCTGGTCGTCGCTGCGCTACCTGCTGGCGGCGCCGGTGCCGCGGACGCGGCTGCTGGTCAGCAAGCTGACGGTGGGGCTCGCGTTCAGCGCGGCGGCGATGGTGCTGCTGCCGGTGGTCGCCCTGGCCGCGGGCACGGCCGCGTACGGCTGGGGGCCGCTGCAGATCCCGACGGGCGGTTCCCTGCCGGGCACCACCGCCGTGGGGCGGCTCGCGATCGTCGTGGCGTTCGTTTTCGTGGGCCAGCTGGTGACGGCGGGCCTGGCGTTCTGGCTCTCGACGGTCACGGACGCGCCGCTCGGCGCGGTCGGCGGGGCGGTGGGCCTGACGATCGTCGGGAACGTCCTCGACGCCGTGACGGCGCTGGGGCACTGGCGGGACTTCCTGCCGGCGCACTGGCAGTTCGCTTGGGCGGACGCGTTGCAGCCGCGGCTGGAATGGGGCGGGATGATCAAGGGGACGGCGGTGTCGGTGACGTACGCGCTGGTGCTCTTCGCTCTGGCGTTCCGGCACTTCCGGGGCAAGGACGTGGTGTCCTGACGGACGGTTGCCCGATCCGGCAGGCCGCTCCGGTCCAGCCCGTCCGGCAGGCCGGGCCGGTGCCGCCGGGGTTCGCCGTGGCGGTGCGCTGTCACAGCCGGCCGGCTGGCCGGCCGGGCACCGCCGGATTCCCCGGTGGGGGCGGAGCGCCGTCGCGGCGGGAGAAAAGGCCCCGTCCCCGCCCTTTCACCGTTTCCTCGGGGGCAAGCCCCCGGCCCCCGGCGTCCGGCCCGCGGTTTGGGCGCCAAGGTGCCCGGCGGGTACCCGAGGGTTCTCAGTTCGCGCCGTAGACCGGGCCCGGGGGGCGTGTCCCCCTCAGAAGCTCCCTGACCGCCTCCCCCGCCTCCTTCGGGGTCCAGCGGTCGCCCTTGTCGGTGACGGGGCCGGGGTGCCAGCCCTCCATGACGGTGATGCGGCCCGCTTCCGCCGCGAAGACGTGGCCGGTGACGCCGGTCGAGTGGGCCGAGCCGAGCCAGACGACGAGCGGGGAGACGTTGGCGGGGGCCATGGCGTCGAAGCCGTGCTCGGGCGCGGCCATCGTCGCGGCGAAGGTCCGTTCGGTCATCCGGGTGCGCGCGGCGGGGGCGACGGCGTTGACCTGGACGCCGTAGCGGGCCAGTTCGGCGGCGGCGACGAGGGTCAGCGCGACGATGCCGGCCTTCGCGGCGGCGTAGTTGGCCTGCCCGACGCTGCCGAGCAGCCCGGCCCCCGAGGTGGTGTTGACGACGCGCGCCTGCGGCGTCCGTCCCGCCTTGTGCTCGGCCCGCCAGTGCGCGGCGGCGTGCCGCAGCGGCAGGAAGTGGCCCTTGAGGTGGACGGCGACGACGGCGTCCCAGTCGTCCTCATCGAGGTTGACGAGCATCCGGTCGCGCAGGATGCCCGCGTTGTTCACGAGGGTGTCGAGGCGGCCGTACGTGTCGAGGGCGGTGGTAACGAGGGTGGCCGCGCCCTCTTCCGTGGAGACGTCTGCGCCGTGCACGACGGCTTCGCCGCCCCGTTCGCGGATCTCCTCGGCCACGCGCCGTGCCCGGTCTGCCGACGCGCCCTCCAGCTCGTTCACCACGACCCGCGCCCCCTCCGCCGCGAGGGCGAGGGCGTGGGCCCGGCCGAGGCCGCGGCCGGCGCCGGTGACGGCGGCGACGCGTCCGGCGCAGATTCCGGTCATGTCGGGGGCTCCTCGTGGTTGACGGTCGCGGCGGTCAGGAAGGCGGGCCGTTCGCCGCCCCCGTGGACGAGCAGTTCGGCGCCGGTGATGTGGGCGGCGTCCGCGGAGGCGAGGAAGACGGCGGCGGCGCCGATCTCGTCGGGCTCGGCGAGCCGCCCCGCGGGCACGGTGCGGGCGACGGCGGCGAGCCCGGCGGCGTCCCCGTAGTGCAGGTGGGCCGACTCGGTGCGCACCATGCCGGGGACGAGGGTGTTGACGCGGACGGCGGGCGCCCATTCGACGGCCATGGTGCGCGCGAGGCTGTGCAGTCCGGCCTTGGCGGCACCGTAGGCGGCCGTGCCGGGCGAGGGACGCGTCCCGCTGACGCTGCCGACCATCAGGATGCAGCCGCCGCCCGGCTGTCCGCGCATCAGGGGGTACGCGGCGAGCGACGCGGTCAGCGGCGCGACGAGGTTCAGGGCGACCACGCGCGCGTGCCGCTCCGCGTCGGCCGCCTCCAGCGGCCGGAACGGCGTGCCGCCCGCGTTGTTCACCAGGACGTCGAGCCGCCCGTACTCCTCCCCCACCCGGTCGAAGAAGGCCGTGACGGCGGCCGCGTCGCGCAGGTCCACGGCCAGGTGGCGGGCGGTGCGCCCGTCCGCCGCGACGGGCCGGTCCGGCGGGCGGCGGGCGCAGACGACGACGTGGGCGCCGGTGCGCAGGAAGGCCCGGGCGATCCCCGCCCCCACGCCGCGCGTGCCCCCGGTGACGACGACGGTGCGCGGCCCCGTGTCCTCCGGCATCGCGCCACCTCCCGCGGCGAGTCGTCCGCTGCTACCGTGAGCGAGCGTTGCCTAACAAACGTTTGGTGGAAAGGTAGCGGATCCTCCGATGAGTGTCTCCACCTCACGCCCCGAACCGGCCGTCGCCGTCGTCACCGTGGACGTCCCGCCCGTCAACGCCCTTCCCGTGCAGGGCTGGTACGACCTGGCGGGAGCGGTCGGCGCGGCCGGCGCCGACCCCGCCGTCCGCTGCGTCGTGCTGACCGCCGCCGGGCGCGGTTTCAACGCCGGCGTGGACCTGAAGGAGATCCGGGACTCCCCCGGCCACGAGGCCCTGCTCGGCGCCAACCACGCCTGCGCCGCGGCCTTCTCCGCGGTCTACGAGTGCCAGGTGCCGGTGATCGCCGCGGTGCACGGCTTCTGCCTGGGCGGGGGCGTCGGCCTGGCCGGCAACGCCGACGCCGTCGTCGCCTCCGAGGACGCCGCCTTCGGTCTGCCCGAACTGGACCGCGGCGCGCTCGGCGCCGCCACGCACCTGGCCCGGCTCGTCCCCCAGCACCTGATGCGCACGCTGTACTTCACCTCGCGCACGGTCACGGCGCGGGAGCTGTACCAGCACGGATCCGTGTGGCGCGTCGTGCCCCGCGAGGAGCTGGGCGCGGCCGCCCTGGAACTGGCCCGGGAGATCGCCGCCAAGGACGGTTCGCTGCTGCGCCTGGCGAAGGCCGCGCTCAACGGCATCGACCCGGTGGACGTGCGCCGCAGCTACCGCTACGAGCAGGGCTTCACCTTCGAGGCGGCCCTGTGCGGCGTCGGCGACCGCCTCCGCGAGGCGTTCGTCTCCGGAGCCGGCCCCAAAGTACGGCCCGGCGGCAAGGGACGGGAGGAGCCGTGAACGGCGACGGGACGACGACCTCGAACGGAACGGCCACCGCGGACAAGACCATGACCGCCGACGAGGCCGTGGCGCACCTGGAGAGCGGCATGACCGTCGGCATCGGCGGCTGGGGGTCCCGGCGCAAGCCGATGGCCCTCGTCAGGGCCCTGCTGCGCTCGGACGTCCGCGACCTGACCGTGGTCTCCTACGGAGGACCGGACGTCGGCCTGCTGGTGGCCGCCGGCCGGGTCCGCAGGCTCGTCGCGGCCTTCGCGACGCTCGACTCGATCCCGCTCGAACCGCACTTCCGCGCCGCCCGGCAGCGCGGGGAGGTCGAACTCGTCGAGCTGGACGAGGCGATGTTCATGTGGGGGCTGACGGCCGCGGCGCACCGGCTGCCGTTCCTGCCCGTACGGGCGGGCCTCGGCTCGGACGTCATGACCGTCAACCCCTCCCTGCGCACGGTGACGTCGCCGTACGAGGACGGGGAGGAGCTCGTCGCCGTTCCCGCACTCACCCTGGACGCGGCGCTCGTGCACCTCAACCGGGCGGACGCGCGCGGAAACGCCCAGTACCTGGGCCCGGACCCGTACTTCGACGACCTGTTCTGCGAGGCGGCGCGCGAGGCGTACGTCTCCTGCGAGCGGGTGGTCGACAGCGCCGGGTTCGCCGAGGGCGGCGGCCCGCAGACGCTGCTCGTGCAGCGCAGCTGCGTCAACGGCGTCGTCGAGGCGCCGGGCGGGGCGCACTTCACCTCCTGCGTGCCGGATTACGACCGGGACGAGGCGTTCCAGGCCGCGTACGCCGCGGCGGCGGCCGACCCCGCGTCCTGGCGGGAGTTCGCCGCCCGCTTCCTGTCCGGTGACGAGGACGCCTACCGTGCGGCGGTCGCCGACTTCACCGGGGGCGCGGCGTGAACGCCGGTCCGGCGGGGCGCGCCGAGGTGTGCGTCGTGGCGTGCGCGGAGGCGTGGCGCGGTGACGGGGAGGTCCTGGCCAGCCCGATGGGCGTGGTCCCGGCGATCGGGGCGCGGCTCGCACGGCTCACCTTCGCTCCGGACCTGCTGCTCACGGACGGGGAGGCGCTGCTGATGGCGGACGTGCCCGCGCTGGGCGCCGGGCCCCGCGCGGTCGAGGGGTGGCTGCCCTTCCGGCGGCACCTGGCCGTGGTGGCGGGCGGGCGGCGGCACGTGATGATGGGGGCGGCCCAGCTCGACCGGCACGGCAACCAGAACATTTCCTGCGTCGGCGACTGGCACCGGCCCGACCGGCAGCTGCTCGGCGTGCGCGGAGCTCCGGCGAACACCCTCAACAACCCGACGAGTTACTGGATCCCCCGGCACTCCCCGCGCGTCCTGGTCGAGAAGGTCGACATGGTCAGCGGCGTCGGCTACGACCGGGCGGCCGCAGCGGGGCCGTCGGCGACGCGCTTCCACCGCATCCGGCGCGTGGTCACCGACCTGGCCGTCCTCGACTTCGAGACGCCCGGCCGCACGATGCGCGTCCGCTCGCTGCACCCCGGTGTGACGGCCGCCGAGCTGCAGGCGGCCACGGGCTTCCCCCTGGAGGTCCCGCGCGACGTGCCGCGCACCCGCCTGCCCTCCGCCGAGGAGCTGCGGCTGATCCGCGAGGTCATCGACCCGGACGGGCTGCGCGCGCGGGAGGTACGAGGGTGAGGACGGCCCTGACGGACCTGGTGGGCGTGCGGCATCCGCTCGTCCAGACGGGCATGGGCTGGGTGGCGGGCCCGCGCCTGGTGTCGGCCGTGGCGGAGGCCGGGGCGCTCGGCATCCTGGGCTCGGCCACGATGACGCCGGACGGGCTCAGGGCCGCGATCAGGAAGGTGCGCTCGCGCACCGGGCGCCCCTTCGGGGTCAACCTGCGGGCGGACGCGGGCGACGCCCGGGAGCGCGTGGACATCCTGATCGAGGAGGGCGTACGGGTCGCGTCGTTCGCGCTCGCCCCGTCCCGGGAGCTGATCGCCCGGCTGAAGGACGCCGGGGTGGTCGTCGTGCCGTCCGTGGGGGCGCGGCGCCACGCGGAGAAGGTGGCGGCGTGGGGCGCGGACGCGGTCGTGGTGCAGGGCGCGGAGGGTGGTGGCCACACGGGGGAGGTCGCGACGTCGGTCCTGCTGCCCCAGGTGGTGGACGCGGTGGGCATCCCGGTCGTCGCGGCGGGCGGCTTCCGCGACGGGCGCGGGCTGGTGGCGGCCCTGGCGTTCGGTGCCGCGGGGGTCGCCATGGGCACGCGCTTCCTGCTGACCGCGGACAGCACGGTGCCGGACGTGGTGAAGGCGGCCTACCTCGCGGCGACGGTGCGGGACGTCACCGTCACGGCGAAGGTCGACGGCCTCCCCCACCGGATGCTGCGCACGCCCTTCGTCGCGGGGCTGGAGCGCTCGGGGCGGCTCGGCGGGCTCGTCCGGTCGCTGCGGCACGCGGCCGCCTTCCGGGCGCTGTCGGGAACCGGCTGGGGGGCGATGGTGCGGGACGGCCTGGCGATGCGGCAGCACCATGACCTGACGTGGAGTCAGGTGCTGATGGCGGCGAACGCGCCGGTGCTGCTGAGGGCCGCCATGGTCGGCGGCCGTACGGATCTGGGCGTGATGGCCTCGGGGCAGGTCGCCGGCGTCATCGACGACCTGCCGACGTGCGCGGAGCTGGTGGAACGCGTGATGACGGAGGCGGAGGAGGTGCTGGCGGCGCTCGCGGAGCGCGGCGCCGCCGGATGAGACGGGGGGTGCCGGTGGCCGGCCGGTCCTCCGCCCCTCAAAGTCGTTCGATGATCGTCACGTTGGCCTGCCCCCCGCCTTCGCACATCGTCTGCAGGCCGTAGCGGCCGCCCGTGCGCTCCAGTTCGTGCAGGAGCGTGGTCATCAGCTTCGCGCCGGTCGCCCCCAGCGGGTGGCCCAGGGCGATGGCGCCGCCGTTGACGTTGACCTTCTCCGGGTCGGCGCCGGTCTCCTGCAGCCAGGCCAGGACGACGGAGGCGAAGGCCTCGTTGATCTCGACGAGGTCGATGTCGGCCATCGTCAGGCCGGCCTTCTTCAGTGCGTGGGCGGTCGCGGGGATGGGGGCCGTCAGCATGCGGAGGGGGTCCTCGCCGCGGACGGACAGGTGGTGGACGCGGGCGCGCGGGGTGAGCCCGTGGTCGCGCACGGCGCGCTCGCTCGCGAGCAGCAGGGCGGCGGCCCCGTCGGATATCTGGGAGGACAGGGCGGCCGTCAGCCGGCCGCCGTCCACCACCGGTTTCAGTGCGGCCATCTTCTCCGCGGAGGTGTCCCGGCGGGGTCCCTCGTCGGCCGTCAGCCCGGCGCAGGGCGCGAGTTCGCGGTCGAAGCGGCCCTCGTCGGCGGCGCGCACGGCCCTGCGGTGCGAGAGCAGCGCGTACTCCTCCATGGCGGCGCGGGTGATGCCCCACTGGCGGGCGATCAGCTCCGCGCCGTGGAACTGGCTGACAGGCCGGTCGCCATAGCGCGCCCGCCAGCCCTCGGATCCGGCGAACGGGCCCTCGGTGAGGCCGAGGGGGACGGCGGCCCGGTGGACGGCGTAGGCGATCGGGATCTGCGACATGTTCTGGACGCCGCCCGCGACGACGAGGTCCTGGGTGCCGGAGAGGACGGCCTGGGCGGCGAAGTGGACGGCCTGCTGGCCGGAGCCGCACTGCCGGTCGACGGTGACGCCGGGGACCTCCTCCGGCAGCCCGGCGGCCAGCCAGCTCGTCCGGGCGATGTCCCCGGCCTGCGGGCCGACCGCGTCGAGGCAGCCGAGGACGACGTCGTCGACGGCCGCCGGGTCGACGCCCGTGCGGGCCGTCAGGGCGCGCAGGACGTGCGCGCCGAGGTCGGCGGGGTGGACGGCGGAGAGCCCGCCCCCGCGCCGGCCGACGGGGGTGCGGACCGCTCCGACGATATAGGCCTCGGCCATGGCTGCTGTCCTCCAACCGGTCACTCCCGCACGGCGATGCCGTCCAGGACCATCGACAGATACTGGCGGGCGACCTCCTCCGCCGGGTGCTGCCCGCCCGGCCGGTACCAGGACGCGGCGACCCACACGGTGTCGCGCAGGAACCGGTAGGTGAGACGGGCGTCCAGGTCGGCGCGGAAGGCGCCCTCGGCCGCGCCGCGCTCGATCGTGCCGAGCCAGGCCTCCTCGAACCGGCGCTGCGACCGGGCGAGGTAGCCGAAGCGCGGGAGGCCGGCGAGCTGCCGCGCCTCCTTCTGGTAGACGGCGACGGCGGGACGGTGCCGGTCGATCTGCCGGAAGGACTCGGTCACCAGGGCCTCCAGGGTCTCGCGGGGGGCGAGCCCGGCGGCGAGCACGGCGTCGTAGCCGGCCCACAGCTCGTCGAGGAAGGCGGAGAGGATCTCGTCCAGCATCGACTCCTTGGAGTCGAAGTGGTAGTAGAGGCTGCCCGCCAGCAGCCCCGCCTCCTCGGCGATCCGCCGCACGGTGGTGGCGTTGTAGCCCTGCGCGGCGAACACCTCGGCGGCGGTCGCGAGGAGCTCCGCGCGCCGCTCGGGCGCGGGCCGCTCGGTGGTGGTCTTCTTGCTGTTCGGCACGGGTCCATTCTCGGTCACGCGCGCTGGCTGCTGACGGAGACGGTCTCCCCGGTCATGTACGAGGAGTAGCCGCTGGCGAGGAAGACGATGACGTTGGCGACCTCCCAGGGCTCGGCCGCCCGCCCGAACGCCTCGCGCCGGGCCAGCTCCTCCAGCAGCTCCGGCGCGGTGACCTTCTCCAGGTGGGGGTGGAGGGCGAGGCTGGGCGCGACGGCGTTGACGCGCACGCCGTAGGAGGCGGCCTCCACCGCCGCGCAGCGGGTGAGGGCCATGACGCCGGCCTTGGCCGCGGCGTAGTGGGCCTGGCCGCGCTGGGCGCGCCAGCCGAGGACGGAGGCGTTGTTGACGACGACGCCTCCGGTGCCGTGCGCGCGCATCCGGCGCAGGGCGGCGCGGGTGCAGCGGAAGGTGCCGCCGAGGGTGGTGCCGACGACGGCGTCCCACTGTTCGTCGCTCATGTCGGCGAGGTCGGCGGTGCCGCCGAGGCCCGCGTTGTTGACGACGACGTCGAGGCCGCCGTGCCGCTCCTCGGCCAGCTCGAACAGGGCGGCGACCTGTGCCTCGTCGGTGACGTCGCAGAGCCGTCCGGCGACCTGGCGGGCGCCGAACTCCTCGCTCAGCGCGGCGACGGCGGCGCGCAGCCGCCGCGCGTGGAGGTCTCCGAGCACCACGCGGGCGCCCTCCTCCAGGAACCTGCGGGCGGTGGCGGCGCCGATCCCGGCGCCCGCCGCGGCGGTGATGACGGCGGTGCGGCCTAACAGCAGCTCGTGGGCGGGGAGGTAGGACGGCGGGCCGGGGCGGACAGCGGTGGACTCCTCGACGCTGCTCATGGCCGTACGTTAACCTACCAAACACTTGTTAGGGAAGGATGGTTGATGGCCACTGACCCTGTGACGAGCGGCGGCCGGCCGGACCCCGCCGGCCCCGTGGTGCGCTACGAGCGCAGCGGCCCCGTCGCGACCGTCACCATGAACCGGCCCGCGTACCGCAACGCCCAGAACTCCGCAATGACGTACGCCCTGGACGGGGCCTTCTACGAGGCGGCGGCCGACGACGAGGTCAAGGTGATCGTCCTGGCGGGCGCGGGCGAGCACTTCTCGTCCGGTCACGACATCGGCACGCCGGAGCGCGACGCCCACCTTGCGCACCCGCGCCGGGCGGGCCTGTGGTGGGACCACTCGGACAAGGCCGGTGCGGAGGGCCGGTTCGCGCGCGAGTCCGAGGTGTACCTGGGCATGTGCCGCCGCTGGCGCGAGCTCCCCAAGCCGCTGATCGCCTCGGTGCAGGGCGCCTGCGTGGCGGGCGGCCTGATGCTGGCCTGGATCTGCGACCTGATCGTCGCGAGCGAGGACGCCTTCTTCGCCGATCCGGTGGTCCGGATGGGCATCCCCGGCGTGGAGTACTTCGCGCACCCCTGGGTCCTGCCGCCGCGCGTCGCGAAGGAACTCCTCTACACGGGCGACCGGATGGGCGCGGCGCGCGCCCGCGAACTCGGCATGGTCAACCGCGTGGTGCCGCGCGAGCAGCTCGCCGCCCGCACCCGCGAACTCGCCGAACGCGTCGCCGCGATGCCCCGCATGGGCCTCGCCCTCGCCAAGCGCGCCGTCAACCAGGCCGAAGACCTCCAGGGCCTGCACGGCGGCCTCGACGCGGCGTTCGCCCTGCACCACCTCGCGCACGCGCACAACGCAGAGACCTCCGCCGATCCCCTGGCCGGGATGGACGTGCGCGCGATGAAGGCGAGGGCTGACCGGGCGGGAGGCGCCTGATGGACCTGGACCTGACGCTCGGGCAGGAGGCCTTCCGCGCGGAGGCCCGCACCTGGCTCGCCGAGCACGTCCCCCGCACGCCGCTCGCCTCGCCGGAGACCGAGGAGGGCTTCGCCGAACACCGCGCCTGGGAACGGACCCTGCACGCCGGCCGCTGGTCGGCCGTCTCGTGGCCGGCCGCGTACGGGGGCCGGGACCGCTCGTTCCTGGAGTGGCTCCTCTTCGAGGAGGAGTACTGGGCGGCCGGCGCACCGGCCCGGGTCTCCCAGAACGGCATCGGCCTGCTCGCCCCGACGCTCCTCGAACACGGCACGCAGGAGCAGCGGGCCCGGATCCTGCCGGCGATGGCGAGCGGGGAGACGGTGTGGGCGCAGGCGTGGTCGGAGCCCGAGGCCGGGTCGGACCTCGCGTCCCTGCGGTCGGTCGCCGTGCGTACGGCCGGCGGCTGGCTGCTCAGCGGGCAGAAGACGTGGTCGTCGCGGGCCGCGTTCGCCGACCGCGCCTTCGGGCTGTTCCGCAGCCACGCGAGCGCCGGGCGGCCCCACGAGGGCCTGACGTACGCGATGTTCGGGCTGGACGCACAGGGGGTGCGGGTGCGCCCGGTCGGGCGCCTCGACGGCAGGCCCGCATTCGCGGAGATCTTCCTGGACGAGGTGTTCGTTCCCGACCGGGACGTCGTGGGCACGCCCGGCGACGGCTGGCGCGTCGCCATGAGCACCGCGGGCAGCGAGCGCGGCCTCACCCTGCGCAGCCCGGGCCGCTACGTCGCCGCCGCGCGCCGGCTGGTCGCCCTGTGGCGGGTAGCCGCCGACCCCGGGGACACGGCGCTGCGCGACCGCGTGGCCGATGCGGTGGTGCGGGCCCGCGCCTACCAGTTGTACGGGTACGCGTGCGCGGCGGGCGGGCCGCGAGGGGCGGCCCCGCGTGCGCCGGAGCCGAGCCTCACCAAGCTGTTCTGGTCGGAGCTCGACCTGTCGCTGCACGAGACGGCGCTCGACCTGCTCGGCCCGTACGGCGAACTGGCCGGCCCGGCGGGCGACGCCCCGGCGCACGGCAGCTGGGCGGAGGGCTTCGTCTTCGCGCTGGCGGGGCCGGTGTACGCGGGCACGAACGAGATCCAGCGGGACATCGTCGCGGAGCGGCTGCTGGGGCTTCCGAAGGGGCGGCGGGCATGAGGGGCGCAGGCGGACGGGACGTCCGGCCGGACGGACAGGGGCGGTCGGCATGAGGTTCGCACTCGATGACGAGCAGCGGGAGTTCGGCCGGACGCTCGGCCGGATGCTGGGCTCGGCGGACACCCCCTCGGCCGTACGGGCCTGGGCGCGGGGCGACCACGGGCCGGGGCTCGCGCTGTGGGAGCGGCTGGCGCGGGCCGGGGTCTTCGGGCTGGCCGTGCCGGAGGCGTACGGCGGCGCGGGGCTGCTGCCGGTGGAGGCGGCGGTGGCCTTCACAGAGCTGGGCCGGCACGCGGTGCCGGGCCCGGTCGTGGAGACGGCCGCCGTGTCGGTGCTGCTGGCGCGGCTGGCCGGGGCGGGCCGGCCCCTCCTGGCGGAGGCCTGGCTGCCGCGCGTGTGCGACGGCGGGGCCCGGGTGACGGCGGCCCTGCCGGGCGCGCCGGGCGGCAGTCCGTACGCGTTGGACGCGGACGTGTGCGACGGGGTGTTCGTCGCGGCGGGCGGGCCGGACGACCTGTTCCTGGCCACCGGCCACGGGCCCGTCCAGCCCTCGCTGGACCCGGCGCGGCGGCTGGCCCTGCCGCGGTGCGGCGCGGAGCCGGTGGCCGCGGGGCGCGCGGTGCGCGAGGCGGCGCGGCACGCCGCGGACTGGGCGGCGTTCGCGGCGGCGGCGCAGGTGCTGGGCGTGGGGCTGGCCCTGCTGGAGCGGACGGTGGGGTACGTGGGGCGGCGCGAGCAGTTCGGCGTGCCGGTCGGCGCCTTCCAGGCGGTCAAGCACCGCTTGGCGGACGTCCGCGTGGGGCTGGAGTTCGCCGGGCCGCTCGTGCACGGCGCGGCCGTCGCCCTGGCGAGGGAGGCGCCGGAAGCCCGGGCGGAGGTCGCCGCCGCGAAGGCCGCGGCGTCCGACGCCGCCTACGCGGCGGCGAGGGCGGCCCTGCAGCTGCACGGGGCGATCGGTTACACCGCGGAGTACGACCTGTCGCTGTGGCTGGGGAAGGCGCGGGCGCTGCGGTCCGCGTGGGGCACGCCGGCGGAGTGCCGGGCCCGCACCCTCGATTTATTTTCTCAGTAAAACACTTGCTAATCTTTTGGGCATGCTGAGACGCCCCACCCTGCCCGCGCCCCTGCGCTCCGCCCTCCGGATCGGCCGGCCCGCGGACATCTGGTACAAGTCGGCCCTCAGCGGGGTGGCGGCCATGGCGGTCCCGTACGCCGCCCTGCTCGCCGCCGACCGGCTGGACCTCGCGCTCTACACCTCCGCCGGAGCCCTGTGCGCGCTCTTCGGCCACGACCGCCCCTACGCGGCGCGCGCCCGCACGCTCGCCCTGGTGGTGCTCGGCATGGCCGCGAGCGTGGGCGCGGCCCTGACCGCCGCCGCCCTCGCACCCTCCCCCGCCGTCCTGGTGGCGGTCGCCGCCGTGCTCGCCGCCGTGCAGAAGACGGCGTGCGACGCCTTCCGCACCGGCCCGCCGGGCCACATCGTCCTCACCTTCGTCACGGCGTCGGCGTGCTTCGCGCCGCAGCGCGCCGGGGACCTCCCGCTCCACCTCGGCCTGACCCTGGCCTGCGGCCTGTGGGCCTGGCTGGTCTGCATGGCGCCCGCCCTCGTCCGCCCGCACGGACCCGAGCGCATCGCCGCCGCCCGCGCCCTGGAGGCCGCGGCGCGGCTGGCCCGCGCGCACACGGCGAAGGCCGTCCCTGCGGCGGAGACGGCCCGCGCGCGCCACGCCGCCTGGCAGGCGCTGCTGCGCGCACCCGCGGCGGTGCGCGCCCACGTCCACGGCGAGCTCGCCCGCGGGCAGACGGCCGGGCACGGCGGCGGTACGGACACGGGGCGGTCCCCCGCGGCGGCCCCGGACGCCGGGCACTGGCAGGCCTGGGCCCGGGCCCTGCGCACGGGCCGCCCCCTGCCGGGGAACGCCCCCGCCGCACCCGGCCCGGGCGCGGTGCCGCCCCGGCCCCTCCCGGTGTCCCTGCTGCTGCCCGCGGGCGCCCGCGTGCTCGCTGGCTCCGCCCTGGCCGGGTGGGTCTCGCTCGCCTGCGGGGTCGGCCACCCGTACTGGGCCGTGGTCAGCGCCGCCTCGGTCGTGCAGGCCGGCGGCGGGCCGTCCTGGCAGCGCGCGCTGCAGCGGGTGCTGGGCAATCTCCTGGGCCTCGCGCTCTTCGCCGCGCTGACCCCCCTCGCCCGCACCGGTGAGGCCGCCATGGTCCTGGCCGTGCTCGTCCTGGTGGCCGGCGCCGAGGCGCTCATCTCCCGCAACTACTGGCTCGGCACGGTCTGCGTCACCCCGATGGCCCTGCTGCTGACCGAATTCGGCGGCAGCCGCCCCGCCGGGGAGCTCGTCGGCGACCGCTTGACCGATACGCTCGTCGGCGCGGCGGCGGGCCTGCTCGTCTGCGCGCTGGTCACCAACCGGCGGGCGGCGGACCGGGTCGACGCCGCCGTGGCCCGGGTGTCCGAGGCGCACGCCGCGGCCCTCGCCGTGACGGCGGGCGCGGCCGGCGTCCACGAGGCGGACCGCGCCCGCGACCGGCTCGCGGCCGCCCTCGTCGACCTGCGGGAGGCGGCCGACGCCGCGGCCGGCGAGTGGCGGCAGCGGACCGTCCCCGCGGAGCGGGTGGCCCGCACCGAGCACGACGGCCACCGCGCGCTGGCCTCCCTCGTCCGGGGGCACGCACCGGGCAGCGGCGCGGCGGTGATATGAGGGCTCCCTCCGGACGGTCGCCGGCGGGACGGCAGAATCTACCCGGAGCACCGACTGGAAAGGATCACCAACGTGACCGAGGACATCGTCGCGCGCGTGCTGCGGCAGTGGCAGCAGGTCCACCCCGGACTCGACACCGCGCCGATGGCCGTGATCGGCCGGCTCAACCGCTGCGCGGCGCTGCTCCAGCAGGCCACGGACGCCCCGCTGGTGCGCGAGGGCCTGACGCGGGCCGAGTTCGACATCCTCGGCACGCTGCGGCGCACGGGGCGCGAGCTGACGCCGGGCCAGATCGCCCGGGAGACCTTCGCCTCCGGGGCCGCCGTCACCAAACGGCTGCGGGTGCTCGAAGCGCGCGGCCTGGTCGCGCGCCGCGCCGACGAGCGCGACCGGCGGGTGGCCCACCTGTCCCTGACGGACGACGGCCGCGAGCTCATCGACCGGCTGATCCCGCACCAGCTGGGCTACGAGAGCGCGCTCCTCGAAGGGCTCGGCGAGGGGCGCCGGGCCGACCTCGCCGAGACCCTGGCGGAGCTGCTCGTCCTGCTGGAGGGGCGGCTCGGCGGCCTGCAGCCCTAGCCCGGGAGGGGCGCCGACGCCGCTCCCGCCCCCATTTTCGGGCCGTACCCCTGGGGGGTACGGCCCGAAGTCGTTCCCCGCCCCTTGCGCGCGATACACCCGGGGGGTATACATGAACCTAAGAGATACCCCCTAGGGGTATGAGGGGAACGGGCACGAGGAGCGCGGATGAGCACCACGACGAGCAGTACCACCGGCACGGCCGAGGTCGAACTCGCGATCGGCGGCATGACCTGCGCCTCCTGCGCCGCCCGGATCGAGAAGAAGCTCAACCGCATGGAGGGCGTCGAGGCCACGGTCAACTACGCCACCGAGAAGGCCCGGGTCTTCCACGGCGAGGGCGTCTCGGTGGACGACCTGATCGCCACCGTGGTGGCCACGGGCTACACCGCCGAGCCGCCCGCGCCCGCCGAGGCGGCGCCCTCCGGGGGCCCGGAGGGACAGCCCGCCGCGGAGGGCGACGAGCTGCGGACGCTGCGGCAGCGGCTGATCACGGCCGTGACGCTGGCCGTTCCGGTCGTCCTGCTGGCCATGGTGCCCGCTCTGCAGTTCGAGTACTGGCAGTGGCTGTCGCTGACCCTGACGGCACCCGTCGTCACGTACGCCGCCTGGCCCTTCCACCGCGCCGCGTTCACCAACGCCCGGCACGGCGCCGCCACCATGGACACCCTGATCTCGGTGGGCACCTCCGCGGCGTTCCTGTGGTCGGTGTGGGCGCTGTTCCTCGGCGACGCGGGCATGCCGGGCATGACGCACTCCTTCGACCTGACGGTCGCCCGCGGCGACGGCGCGGAGAACATCTACCTGGAGGCCGCGGCGGGCGTCACCGCCTTCATCCTGGCGGGCCGGTACTTCGAGGCCCGCTCCAAGCGCAAGGCCGGGGCCGCGCTGCGGGCCCTGATGGAGCTGGGGGCCAAGGAGGTCACGGTCCTAAGGGGCGGGAGCGAGGAGCGCATCCCCGTCTCCGGGCTGGTCACCGGCGACCGCTTCCTCGTCCGGCCCGGCGAGAAGATCGCCACCGACGGCACGGTCGTCGAGGGCAGCTCCGCCGTGGACGCCTCGATGCTGACCGGCGAGTCCGTCCCCGTCGAGGTCGGCGTGGGCGACGCGGTCACCGGCGCCACGCTCAACGCGGGCGGCCGCCTCGTCGTCGAGGCCACCCGCGTCGGCGCGGACACCCAGCTGGCCCGGATGGCGAAGCTCGTGGAGGACGCGCAGAACGGCAAGGCCGCCGCCCAGCGCCTCGCCGACCGCATCTCCGCCGTCTTCGTGCCCGTCGTCATCGTCCTCGCGCTCGCCACCCTCGGGTTCTGGCTCGCCACCGGGGCGGGCGCGACCGCCGCGTTCACCGCGGCCGTGGCCGTGCTGATCATCGCCTGCCCGTGCGCCCTGGGGCTCGCCACGCCCACCGCCCTGATGGTCGGCACCGGGCGCGGCGCCCAGCTCGGCATCCTCATCAAGGGCCCCGAGGTCTTGGAGACCACCCGCAAGGCCGACACCGTCCTCCTCGACAAGACCGGCACCGTGACCACCGGCCGCATGACCCTGCTCGCCGTCCGCACCGCCGACGGCGTGAGCCGGACCGAGGCCCTGCGGCTGGCCGGCGCGCTGGAGCACTCCTCGGAGCACCCCATCGCCCGGGCCGTCGCCGCGGGCGCCGCCGAGCGCACCGGCACGCTGCCCGTGCCGGAGGACTTCGCCAACGTCCCCGGCCTCGGCGTCCAGGGCGTCGTCGAGGGCCACGCCGTCCTCGTCGGCCGGGAGAAGCTGCTCGCCGACTGGGCGATGGACCTGCCGGCCGGGCTGCGGGAGGCGAAGGACGCCGCCGAGGCCGCGGGCCGCACGGCCGTCGTCGTCGCCTGGGACGGCGAGGCCCGCGCGGTGCTGGAGGTGGCCGACGCGGTCAAGGACACCAGTGCGGAGGCCGTCGGGCGGCTGCGCGCGCTCGGCCTGACGCCCGTCCTGCTCACCGGTGACAACAAGGCCGTCGCCGAAGCGGTCGCCGCCGAGGTCGGCATCGACGAGGTGATCGCCGAGGTCCTGCCGCAGGACAAGGTCGACGTCGTCAAGCGGCTGCAGGCCGAAGGCCGCTCGGTCGCCATGGTGGGCGACGGCGTCAACGACGCGGCCGCCCTCGCCCAGGCCGACCTGGGCCTGGCCATGGGCACCGGCACCGACGCCGCCATCGAGGCCGGCGACCTCACGCTCGTCCGCGGCGACCTGCGCACCGCCGCCGACGCCATCCGCCTCGCCCGGCGGACGCTCGGCACCATCAAGGCCAACCTCTTCTGGGCCTTCGCCTACAACGTGGCGGCCCTGCCGCTGGCGGCCGCGGGGCTGCTCAACCCGATGATCGCGGGGGCCGCGATGGCCTTCTCCTCGGTCTTCGTCGTCGGCAACAGCCTCCGGCTGCGCGGCTTCCGTCCCCTCGGCTGAAACCGGCCGCCACCGGCCCATGCCGGATACGTGAGCAATTCGTAACAAGCGCAACGCTCGTCCCCTCCCCCGCCCTCTCCCTCGGTGTAAGGGACACCGAGAGGGAGGGCGGGGCGACGTCATGGCGCTGCCGAAGAAGCACAGGAACCGGATCGCGGCCACTGCGGCGGTCTTCGCGATAGCCGCGGGGACGCTCGCCGTGGCCGTCAACGAGCGTGACAGCGGCAGCACTTCCCGCGCCGCGGAGCGGCCCGCGGCCGGCAGGACGGTCAGCCAGGAGATCGAGCACCTGCCGGAGGACTCCGGCAAGGCCGTCAACCTCACGATCGACGACGGCCCGGACCCGACCTGGACGCCCAAGGTGCTGGACGTGCTCAGGGCGAACGGCGTGAAGGCCACGTTCTGCATGACGGGCCCCAACGCGCAGAAGCACCCGGACCTCGTCAAGAAGGTCGTCGCGGGCGGCCACCGGCTGTGCGACCACTCCATGTCGCACGACACCACCATGGACAAGAAGCCGGTGGCCTACCAGGAGAAGGAGATCCTGGACGCCCAGAAGCTCATCGAAGAGGCCTCGGGCGGCGAGCCGGTGCGCTACTACCGGGCACCCGGCGGGGCGTTCACCCCGGACAGCCGGCGCATCGCCGCCGGGCACGGGATGCGCCCGCTCGGCTGGAACGTGGACACCAAGGACTTCGAACGCCCGGGAGTCGACAGGATCCTCGGCACCGTCGACCGCGAGCTGGGCAAGGGTCCGACGATCCTGATGCACGACGCCGGCGGCCCGCGCACCCAGACCGTGGAGGCCCTCGAACGGCTCCTGCCCAAGCTCAAGCAGCAGGGCTACGCCTTCAGCTTCCCGCGGACGTGACCCGGCCCGCCGGCCCCGGCCCTCAGCCGCGGATCCGGACCCGGCCCCGAACCCGGCCCCGGATCAGCGGGACGGGGCCGGGGTCGGCAGCTTGCCGGCCGGGAAGGCGTTGTTGCTGTCGCAGACCAGGTCGGAGATGACGAACCCGCCGCCGCTGAGCTCGACCTTGACGTCGTGGATCTGCCTGCCCCGCGGCACCTCGTTGGCGGCCGCCGTGCAGACGAACTGGGCCTTGGAGACGGGCGTCAGGCGCAGGACGTTGAACGGCATCTGGATGCTCACCCGCAGCGTGCCGGTGGTGACGTGCACCTCGCCCTTCATCTTGGGCACGTCGGTGTACAGGCCCCGGACGCGCTGGTCCTCGTCCGGCCCGTCCAGCAGCAGCGCGATGGCGTCCTCCGCGCCGAGTTTGGCCTTGGCCTGGCGGGTCACCTGCGTGACGCCGGTGGGCGACATGAAGTAGAGCTTGGCCTCGGCCGAGTTGACCTCCCCCTGCCGCTTGGCCCCCGTGGCGGGCTGCCCCACGTCGATCACGTCGGTGGTGGTGACGCCGCAGCCCGCGAGCGCGGCGGCCAGCAGGACGGCCGGGGCCGCGCGTCGCGCCCTCATGCCGCCTCGCCCCCGCACTGCCGCAGCGGCAGGTCCACGGTGAACACCGCGCCTCCTCCGGGTCGGTTGGCCGCCCGCACGGTGCCCTCGTGCAGGCGTACGTTCTCCAGGGTGATCGCGAGTCCGAGGCCGCTGCCCTCGGAGCGGGCCCGGGCGGAGTCCGCCTTGAAGAACCGCTCGAAGACGTGCGGCAGCACCTCGGGGTCGATGCCCCGGCCGCGGTCCGCGATCTCGATCAGCAGCCTCCGCCCGGAGCCCTCCCCGGTCACCCGGACCGCGACGTCCACCGGTTCGCCGCCGTGCTTGAGGGCGTTGCCGACGAGGTTGGCGACCACGACGTCGATGCGGCGCGGGTCCAGCCGGGCGCGCAGGCCCTCGGGCAGGTCGGCGGCCACCTTGTCCTGCCAGCCGCGGGCCTGCAGGGTCTTGCGGACGGTCTCGCAGACGTCGACCTCGTCCACGTGGAGGGCCGCGGCGCCCGCGTCGAAGCGGGAGATCTCCATCAGGTCCTCGACCATCCGCGCGAGCTTGCCGGTCTCCTCGCTGATGAGGCGGACGGCGTAGGCGGTGTCGGGGTCGAGGGAGTCCGCGTCGTCGTCGAGGACGTCGACGACGGCGGTCATGGCGGCCAGCGGGGTGCGCAGCTCGTGCGAGACGTCGGCGGCGAAGCGCCGCGAGTTGGCCTCCATGCGGCGCAGCTCGGCGACGTTCTCCTCCAGGGCCTCGGCCATGTCGTTGAAGGTGCGCGAGAGGTCGGCGAGCTCGTCGCGGCCGGTGACCTTCAGGCGGGTGTCCAGTTCCCCGGCGGCGAGCTTGCGGGAGGCGCGGCGCAGTTCGCGCACGGGCCGCAGCACGCCGCGGGCGGCGATCAGGGCCGGTACGGCGGCCAGGGCGACCGCGGGCAGGGCGCCGCTCTGCGCGGCCTTGACCAGGGCCTGGACGTTCGCCTCGTCCTCGCGGAGCGGCATCTGCGCGTACACCTCCAGCCCGGAGGCCTCGCTGCTGCCGCGGTAGGTGACCGGCAGCCCGATGGCGAGCCAGGGGTCGCCGTCGCTGTCCAGGCGCTGGAAGGCCGGGATGCCCGAGCGCACCTTCTCCTGGACGCCGCGCGGGATGATCCGGCCGTGGTCGCCGCGGGGCACGAGCCCGCTGCCGCGGTAGCGCACGTAGACGGTCCAGCGCTGGGCGCTGCCGGCGGCGTTGAGCCGGTGCTGGAGATCCTGCAGGGCCTGCGCGGACAGCGGGAAGGCGTAGTCCGGCACCTGCGAGTTCACCTGGGAGCGCAGGGCCTCGATGGCCGTGTCCTGGGTGCGCTTGAGGATGGCGGTGCGGGCTTCGCGGAAGGTCAGCGCCGCCGTGGTGAGCGCGCTGAGCGCGGCGACCAGCAGGAACGCGACGACGAGGCGGGCGCGCAGGCCGGCGGCGACGCCGCGCAGGGACGGCCGGCGCAGGGCGGGCACGTGCAGGGACGGCATCCGCAGGCCGGGCATGCGCGGGGCGGGCCGTCTCACAGGGGTCCGAAGCGGTAGCCGAAGCCGCGGACGGTCTGGATGTACTTGGGCGACCGGGTGGAGTCCTCGACCTTGGTGCGCAGTCGCATCACGCAGGCGTCCACCAGGCGGGCGTCCCCGTGGTAGCTGTGCTCCCACACGTGCTCCAGGAGCTGCTGGCGGCTGAAGACGCGGCCCGGGGTGGCCGACAGGTACAGCAGCAGCTTCAGCTCGGAGGGGGCGAGCGGCAGGTCCTGGCCGTGCTTGGCCACGAGCAGGCCCTTGCGGTCGACGGTCAGGTCGCCGTGGATCTCCACGGGCTGGAGGGCGGCCGGGTCCGGGCCGCCGTCGCCGGGGGCGGCGCGGCGCAGCACGGCGCGGATGCGGGCCTCCAGGACCTCGCCGCGGGCGGGCTTGACGATGTAGTCGTCGGCGCCGGCTTCGAGGCCGAGGACGACGTCTATGTCGTCACCGCGCGCGGTGAGCATGATGATCGGGATCTGCTGGGTGGCGCGGATGCGGCGGCACACCTCGAAGCCGCTCTTGTCGGGGAGCATGAGGTCGAGCAGGACGAGGTCGGGCCGGAACGTGTCCATGGCGGCGAGCCCGGCCTCGCCGGTCGCCGCGCCTTCCACCTCGTGGCCGCGGCGGCGCAGGGTGAGGGTGACGCCGTCCCGTACCGCGCGGTCGTCCTCGATCAGCAGTACCCGTGACATGCGGACAGTATCGTTCCCCACTGCACACTCGTGCGTCGCACGGGCCTCCGAACAGCGGAACTGTCACGGATTGCTCATATTCGCTCCCGGGCCGGACGGCCGTCCCCGGAGCCTACTCCCCGCACGGCCCCTTGCTCTGCAGGGCTCACTGCTCCGCAGCCGTGACGGCCGGCGGCGAGAGGTAGACGCGGTGGCCCCCGCCGGACCTCCCCTCCGGCATCGCTGCCGCGCGCCAGGTCCGGGCGAAGGCGGGCGGCTGCCCGTGCGGGGGCACCAGGATTCCGACCGGCTGCCGTGCGGCCAGCCGTGCCAGCTCCCGCTCGGTGACGGAGGCGTCCGGGCCCGTGGTCTGCCGCGAGGCGCAGCCGGTGTGGAACGCGAGGGGGACCGCGCGGTCCCCGGAGAGCACGCAGGGCGGCCGTACGCCGAGCCGGTGCAGGCGGGCGGCATCGGCCCCGTTCGCGATCCGCAGGAGACGGCTGCGGTCGGCGGCGTGGGCCGCGATGCGCGCCTGGACCGCCAGGTGCCCGCACAGCCCGATCACCACCAGCCCGGCCGGCAGCGCCCGCAGTCGCCCACCCGGGGCCGCGGCCCATCGCAGGCAGAGCGCCGCCGGCAGGGCGAGCAGCGCGTAGGCGGGCAGCAGGAAGCGCGGGGCCGCGTAGCCGACGGTGAACAGGTAGGGAGCCGCCAGGGCCGCCGCGGCCACGACCGGTACGAGGGCCGAGGCCGTCCGCCCGGCCCGCACCGCGGCCCGCACTCCGCCCGCCACCACGACCGGCAGGGCGAACCACCACACGGCCGCCGCCTTGTGCCGCCAGGGCACCGTGCACGGCCGGCACAGCCCGCGCCCGTCCAGGGCGCGCAGGTGGTCGTCGAGGGCGAAGTGCCATCCCAGGCCGCCCTGGATCTCGCCCGCGCGCCGCAGGCGGGCCGCGAGCCCGCCATAGGCGGTGTACGCCTCGGCCACCCACGGCGCGCAGCCCACCAGCAGGCCCGCCGCAAGGGCCGCCCACAGCACCGGGCGGCGCCACCGGCGGACGCACACCGCGCAGCAGGCCAGCGCCGCCACCAGCCACACGGCGTCCGGCGGCCGCATCAGCGCCGTCACCGCCACCCCCGCGGCCGTCCAGGCGGCGGCCGCCCGGTCGTGCCCGTCGCGCGCGAGCCGCAGGAAGGCGCCGGTGGCCAGGAGCGCCCCGTACGCGCTCCACAGGTTGGGCATCACCTGCGGCCCGTAGAAGAGGGACACCCACAGCCCGGCGAACAGGGCGGCCGCCAGGGCGAGCACGCCCGCCGGCAGCAGCCTGCGCCACACGCGCAGCGCCAGGAAAAGGCCGGCACCCGACAACAGGGCCATCCACACGCGCAGGGCGAGGACCGACGGGGTCAGCCGGACGAGCGGTGCGGCCGGATAGGTGATGCCGCGGGCCCGCGGCGCGCTGAAGTACGGCGCGGGCACGATGCGGCTGACCTGCCCGGCGTACACCGTCTCGTCCCAGCCCAGCCCCGTGCCCGGCACGGTCAGCGCCAGCTGGACGAGCACGTAGAGCACGCACACCGCCGCCACCGGCAGCATGCGTCCCGGGGGCGGAGCGGCCTCGGCGGCCCTCCGGCCGGGCGTCCCCGCCGGAGCGTCGACGGATTCGAGCACGGCGCGCGGGACCTTGCGGTCAGTCGCCGTCCTCCAGGCGGAAGCCGACCTTCAGGCCCACCTGGTAGTGGCCGATCGCGCCGTCCACGAGGTGTCCCCGGATCTGGGTGACCTCGAACCAGGACAAGTGACCGCTTACAGGTATCCAGACGGCATAAGGAATAATGGGCCTATGAGCGACACCAGTAACCTGATCGACTTGTTCTGCCGCAAGTCCAAGGCAGTGAAGTCGAGGGCGAGCCGGGGTCGAAAGCGAGAGCTGAGTACATCGGCGCAAGAGGCGCGCGGAAGGGCTGTAGCGACCGAGCTGGGGCTCACCGTGCGGCACGTGTGGATCGAGGTGGGTTCAGCATCGCGCTTCAGCAAGCGCAAGCAGCGGGACGAGCAGGACAAGGCTCTCGACGCGCTGGTCAAGGGGGAGACCGGCGCGTTGTGGGTCTACAAGCTGGACCGGTGGGACCGTACGGGTGCGGGCGCGATCCTGAAGATCATCGAGCCTGAGGACGGCATACCCCGACGGCTGCTGTTCGACAACGGTGACCCGGACAACCCCGGCATCGGCCTGGACTCGACCAACCGCCGCGACCGAGGCGAGTTGATCAGGGCGGCCGAGCGTGCGCGTGAGGAGACGGACCTCCTGTCCGAGCGCGTCACGGACACGAAGGCGCATCAGCGGAGCACCGGACAGTGGGTCCAGGGCCGCGCGCCTTATGGCACCGAGATCGTGATTGTCGAGGACCCCGACGACCCGGAAGAAGAGCGCCGGACCCTGCGTCGGTGCGACGAGCCGGCCGACCCTGATCGCCCCGAGGGGCCGACCAAGGGGGACATTGCCCGTCGGATCATCGTCGAGACTGCCGACGACGAACCGTCTACGCGCAGGATGGCGGCCACCCTCGAAGACGAGGGATTTCCCGGCCCTCGTGGTCCCGGCTCGAAGTGGATCCACACCACCGTCCGGTCCATGATCCATAACCCGATCTACGCCGGATGGCAGACCATCCGTCCGAACGGCACTACGCGGCACCAGGTCTTCAGGGACGAGAAGGGCAACCGCGTCCGTGTCTGGGAGGGACTGGTGACGGACGCAGAGCAGCACGCAGCCATGGACAGACTGAGCGGAGTCCAACACTCTCCGAAGACTCAGCGGATGATGCAGGCAGGCGGCAGGGCCCGACACCTGATCACGAGCTACACGTTCTGCACGGGTGACGGTTCGCGGATGCAGCACAACGGCAAGGGATACAAATGCTCGCGTTGGGAGTACTGCCCTCGGCCGGCGTTCGTCAGCAGGAAGCCCATCGAGGAGTACGTGTTCGAGCGCTGGATCACGCGGCTGGGGGCATCGACGCCGGGCGATCCTTTGCAGACGCTCGTGGCCCAGCGGTGGGCAGCCCTCGTGCAGCCGGAGGAGACGGCGGAGGCTCGGCAGGCAGCAGAGGCGCTGAAGAGCGCTGAGGCGGCCATGAAGAGGCTGGAGAAGGACCGGCGCGCCGGCCTGTATGACGGGGCGGCGGAGCCGCTGTACGCGCCGGCTATGCGTGAGGCCATCGCGGATGTGGATGTGGCCCGCAAGCGAGTCAAGCAAACGGCAAGTGCGTCGTCGTTGGACATCGACTTCCTTGTCGACCCGTTGCAAGCACGGGAGGCGTGGGAAGGCGCGGACAGCGCCCTCCGACGGGAGCTGATACGCCTGGCAATAACTCGCATCGATGTGGCCAAGGCCCCCTACCACGCAGCCCCCTGGAACGGTGACAAGCGTGTGTGGATCACTTGGGTCGATGGTCACAGTGACCACGAGGTCGGACCCTTGGATATTGCTGCGTAAAGGCGCTCATCGGCGCTGGTAGCAGCGCGAAAGCCGCTGTCCGTACCTTCTCTCCTGTACGCGAACGAGGAGAAGAAGGAGCGGGCAGCGGCTTTTCTGCTGATGCACGAGCGGCCATCCGCTCGGTGGCCCCTGGTGCTGTACCCCACCCGAACTTAATCAAGGTGCAAGGCCGAGAGCGCCACGCGCGCGCGTGCGCAGAAGACGAGCGACGCCCCGTAGCGCGGCCCTGCACACCGCCCTGCCTGGCGCGGTCCCGTGGTGACTCTCCTCCCACGGTTCGACCCCGGGCGGGGCGCTGGACGACGAACCGACGGTGTCGGCGAGCCTGGGCTTGCCGACACCGGGTCCACCGGTAACGGCCCCCGTCGGCTACCGGGCGGCCAGCCACGCAGCGACGCCGGAACTGGTCAGAGTCGTGATCAAGGCCAAGAACCGGATCGGCGGGCGCCCGACGGTCACACGGACGCTGCCACAACGGATGTCGAGGTACGGGCGCGGTGCGGTCTTCATCGTGAGCCCCTTCGGTCTGGGCGGCCTTGCCGTGGACGGTACCGAGGCCGTGTTGGCCCGCATCGTCGTACAGCACGGCCAGTTTCCCTCCCAGTCCGTTGGAGTTGCTAAGTGGCGTGGTCCACCAGCACCCGCCGTGCTCAGCTTCCCCGTAACTGGGCGCAGCTACGCGCCGCCGTCCTCTTGCGGGATGCGCACCTGTGCCGGTGGGTCCGGTACGACACCGGTCTGCCGTGCTTCGAGGAGGCCACCGAGGTGGACCATCGCTTCGACCCGCACGACCACCGGCCCGAGGCGCTGTGGTCGCTGTGCCACTGGCACCACGCTCGTAAGACGGCGCAGGAAGCGGCGGCCGGCCGGAAGCGGGCCCGCCAAGCCCGCGAGGTACCCAGCAGCCGCAGGCCCCACCCTGGGGCGCTGTAGGCCCCCTGAGCCTGCGCGAACCCCCCGGGGTGCTTCCGGGAGAGGCCCCCGGGCCGCAGCGCCCGGTGGGGTACGTGGCCCGCGCGGAGCGCGTGGCCGGTGGGTGTGGAGGGGCCCTTCGGTGCACCTGCCGCGTTCCGCCTGATCTGCTGCGCCCTGGGTACCCAAGTCCCGCTGGCGCTGATGATCTGGGTCAAGGGCAACGACGAGGCGTACAGGCCGTTCACGGCGGAGTGGGTGACCGGCGACTCGTCGGCCCTTCCGCCGGTCAGGGCCTAGCCTCACCGGCTAGTCCAAGTGGGCAAGTGCTCTGGTGATGAGCGCCTTGGCGCGCTCGCCGTATACGGCAGACCTCTTCAGCATGTCGAAGGCTTTCGCGTACAGGGCAATTTCCCGTGGCTGGGTTACCGAGAACTCAGCAGAGTACGTCTCGACGAGTACAAGCTTGTCGTCGAACATCGAGAACGAGTTGCCGGGCCAGAGGTGCATCGGTGCGTCGCGCGGGATGAACCCGAGGCTGAGGCGTGGAAGACGCATGACCGCGAGGAGCCGGTCCAGTTGGCCGCGCATGACGTCTTTCCCGCCGATGTTCGTGTACAGGGCTTGTTCGGAAAGGAGCACATTGAATATACGGTCACCCTGATAGAGGTACTGCTGGCGTTCCATGCGCTTGGCCACCGCAGCATCCGTGTCGTCAGGGATCTCGTAGAAATTGACGACTTGCTGGAACATTGCAGCGGCGTACTCGGCTGTCTGGAGCGTGCCCCACACCACTGTGGGGTGGAAGATCCGGAATACCTTGGTCTTCGCGTAGACGGGGAGCGCCTTGCGCTGTCGTTGCTCCGCCCCGGTGTGGAGTTGGCGTCGCCACTCCAGCCACAGTTCCTCGATGTGCCGGACCGTGGCGATCAGGTCATCGACCTGGTCGTCGGTGCTGGTCTTCCGGCACCAGAGCCGGATGTCGTCCTCGCTGGCGTTCTGCCGTCCGTTCTCGATACGCGAGACCTTGGATTCCTGCCAGCCCATAGCTGCCGCGAACGCCCGGCCGCTGGCGAATCCCGCGTCCTTGCGGAACCCGCGCAGCCGGGCGCCCAGGGCCTCACGGGCCTCTTGTGCTCTGTTGCTCACTGGTGGATCAGGGCTTGTACTCGCCGTGCGGGATGGCGACGGACCAGAGTGCGTCACGTACCTTGACGCACTCCGCGACCGTGACGGGGTCGTCGATGAGTTCGGACCCGAGGACGCGGCCGTCCTCGCTGAAGTGGCCGACCGCCAGAAGCCGGTCGTCGTACAGCCACCAGTCGTTACCCGACACGGGGAAGGTCAGGGAGTCCGGCACCTGGTGCCGGGGCAACCATCGGATGTCTTCGCCGGCCTCGATGTTCAGGCGGGTCAGGGAGTGCTCCCAGCGGACGTACTGCGAGTGCGGCTCGCTGATGACGCGGACCCGGCGCACCGTCTTCCCCTCGGCCGTCACCCGCTTCATGAGGGTCATCCACGGGTCGAGCCAGGCGTAGTCGTCGGGCTCCCCGCGCTGCCAGCGGGCGTACGGGGTGTCCTCGACGGGGGAGCCGTAGTCGTCCCGCAGTTCGAGGTGGAAGGCGTCGCGCTCGAAGCTCTCGAAGAGCTTGTCGCGCTCGGCGCTAGTGATCAGGTCCACTGTTCTCCTCCAGCAGGGCCGTGATCGAGGGCTTGGGGACCTCGATGCAGGTCTCGTAGTCGGGCATGCGCATCTGGCTGAGGGCTTCCGCGTCCGTCATAGCAGGTCCCTGGAGGACACACGTGCCCTGCTCCGTCACCAGCATGATCGGCGGCTCGAAACGCCGGATCTGCCCCGCCGGCACGCCGTCCTTGCTCAGGTGCTCGAAGAGCTCGGGTGGCACTTCCACGACTGTGTGGCCGGCAGGCACGTCGAGCTGCATCAGCAGGTCGTTCGCGTAGACCTTCCATCCCTGGACGACGTAGCTGTCCTGGTCGGTGGCGTACAGGGTGGGGCTGTCCCCAGGGGTGCTGTTCTTGCCGAGGAACCGTAGCTTCATCGTCGCTCTCCCGTCCGCTTCCTTGCGCCGGATTGCTCAGAGAACCGATCGTCCGTGCGACGTATCCCCCCGTCAACCTGCTTGCTGCAAACTCGCGCAATCTGCTTGGGGTTTGAGTCAACAGCTCCCTACGGTCGTCTGGGAACCCAAGCCACGCGAGATCCAGGACGGGGAACCGAATCATGGAGATCGGAAGAGCGTTCGGCCGAGGGGAAGCCTTGGCCGACGGGTCGGAAGAAGCGACCAACACGGACCAGGGGCGCCCCGTCGACGGAGGCGGAGTTGCGCTCATGCACGGCGGGGCGGCGGCTTCGGTCGAGCGCAGCGTGCAGCTCCGCGCGCGAGTCTCCGAGGTGAACGAGCGCAGCCGGAGGCAGGGGGCTCTCCGGTGAGGAGCGAGACGTCGATGTCGGATGCCGTGCACCTGACGCTTCCCCTGTCCGACCCGAAGCCGGTGGCCGACTGCGCCGAGTGTCGCAGGCTGGCCGCCGACCGGCGGGCGGGTTACAGCAGCGCGCGGCTGGACGCAAACGTGAGACTGCGGAGGCGCTGGGAGGCAGACCACCGATGACGCCCCGGCTTCACCTGGCCGTCGCCAACTGGGCGTTGCGGCTGCTGACGGGCGAAGGTGTGCCCGATGCCATCTACTCGATGGAGTGCATGACCTGCGGCGCGGAGTCGGGTGCCACGGACAACGACGCCGGCCCGGCCCAGCACTGGTCGCTCAGCCACACCGGCCGCAGCCCCGGGTGCCGGGTCTTCAAGCTGCACGCCGAGACGTACTGGCGAACCGAGCCCTGCCAGGACAACCCGTACGCCGACGTGGAGCAGCGTGACCTGTCCGCGGGGGTGCCCCGGTGAGCCGCCCGTCGTATCGGTACTGGTGCGAGCTGCACGGCCTGGCGGGGGACGGCTCCAGGCTTCTCGCGTTGGCGGGGGAGCCGACGAAGACTCCCCGCCTGGCTGTCCGATGGTTACGGTGGCACGCCCTGTACGCGGCCAACCGGCTCGACCCCGCCCCGGAGGACCCGCATCACCTTGGGCTCCTCCGGGCCGGCTACCCCGCGTCGCGGCCGGACCCGACCCAGATTCTGCGGGCGTGGGAGGGCGATATCCAGGCGCACGAGCAGGCCATGGCCGAGTTACGCAACGGGGAGTCCTTCGCTTTGGTCGTCGCCCCTTTCGCCTTCCTGACGGCCGCGCCGCTGTACCCCCGGGCCGCAGAGCTTCCCCGTACCCGGGCCGTGGCGGCGCTGTGACTACCGACTCCCCGCGCCCGCCGGAAAACCCCGCGGACTTCCCTTCTCCCTCGGGAAGCCCGGCCGGCGCGGGGCCTCACGTCCGGCGGGTGGCGCGCTGCACTCACCCGTTGCAGGACCGCACCGCTAGGGACGGCGTCGAGCGCTGCCGCGGTGGTGCCCACGCCTTCACGGACTACCGGGCGCTCGCCGGAGCCGCCCTCGGCATCGCGAGCCGTCGCCCCGAACCGCCTACCGGCCGCACGAGCACCACCACCGGCACCCTCACGATTCGTGAAGGACTGCCCCTTCGACTCCCGCCTCGGCTGTTGGTTGAGGTCCATTCCGCCGGGGCGGGTCCGCAAGAGCACCACCACGTGGGGACGTCCCCCGCGTCGGGAGAGCAACAGGAGTGAGGCCGTGAACGAGTTCACCCCGCCGCTCAGGCGCGCTCGAAGCTTCGAGAGGCTGTTCACCACCAAGGCGCACCGCCGGGTCCAGACGCCGGCGGAGACCCATGAGTACAAGAAGACCGCGGGTTCCTCCGACGGCGCGAAGACGTACGACACCACCGCCACCTGATTCACCGATCGTCTCGACCACCCGAGGGGCCGGTTCGCCGTGCCCCTCGGGCCTTCGAAGGGAGAGCACACGTGATCAAGTTGCGCCTCACCCCGTACGCGAGCACCACCTGGATCTGGGACGGCCGCCGCTACGTCACGACCGACGGCACGAGCGAGATCGCGCCGTTCAACCATCCGATGGTGGAACAGGCCGCCGTGACCGACGGCACCCGCACGCTGATCGTCGCGCGCGAACGGGTCGCGGGCCGCCCGACGGCCCACTCCCGCCTCGCCGAAGTCACCCCGAGGGACTTCGACAAGGCGGCCGAACTGGCCCGGCAGTGGCCCGCCGACTACGTCGTGATCGAGACGGCCCCGGGCCTGCCGTGCCGGGTGACGGCGGGCCCGGGAGGAATCGCCCCGCTCTACGTCGCCAGCAACACCACCAGCCTGTACGGCTCGTGGGACATGGCCGACCTCGCCGACCACGCCGCCGGCCTCTCGCCCCGCGAGGTCGCACGGCTGCTCATCTACCGCCCCCGCTACAGCACCGAGACCGTCTTCCGAGGCATCCACCGCGTCACCGAGCGCACCACCGCCACCTACGGCGGCCACCTGAACCTGCGCTACCCCGAACCCGTCCTGCACAGCGGCCCCCGCGAACTCGCCCCCGACGCCGACGTCCTCACCGCCTTCGTCGCCGCCATGGACGACGCCCTGGACCTGCGCCCGCTCGACGAGGTCGACACCGTGCTCCACCTCACCGGCGGCTTCGACTCCGGCACCGTCGGAACCCGCCTCGCCGAACGCCACCCCGGCCGGTTCCCGACCGCCGCCCTCCTCATCGCCGGCCCCGGACGAGCCCATCAGATCCGGCGGCGCACCGAGATCCTGAAAACCCTCCCCTTCGCCGAGCCGGACCACCTGGTCGACGCGATGGAACACGCCCCGCTCAACCCGGAGTGCGCGCGGGTGCGGGGCGAGTGCATCAGCCCGTACGAGGAACCGTTGCACCGTCCCTTCACCCGCCTGACCGAGACCCTGGCCGAGCATGGGGCACGCGTCGTCGTCACCGGCCTGGGCGGCGACGAGATGGTGGCCCTGTCCCAGGACGAATACCCGCACAAGTCCATGGGCGAGATCAGCGACGCCCTGCCCTGGATCGGGCCTCGCGCGCGGGCCGCGCTGGAGTACGCGGACGACAACATCGCCCCGCCCGCCGCCGTCAACAGCATGACGCTGCTGTCCCTGGAGACCACAGCCCCCGTGCTGATGCGCGCCGGCATCTGGCCCGTCCACCCCTTCGCCGACCCCGGTATGGTCCAGCTCGGCGAGTGGCTGCCGATGCACTGGCGAGAGCTCAAACAGCTCCAGCGCCGCCGACTGGCCGCCTTGGGCCTGAGCCCGGACGTCACCGAATCCCGCGAGCGCGAGTCCTTCGCCGAGGTCGTCCAGCACACCCTCACCACCCACGCACGGCCCCTCTTCGCCCGCATGCTCCACGACGGCTCACCCCTCTTCGAGGAACAGGTGGTGGACCCGGACGGGCTCCGCCAAGCCGTTCGTCGGCTGTCGGAAGGGCCCTACCGCGAAGACGGTGACGCCCAGCTCCTCGAAGTGCTGGACCTGCACTTCGCCGCCCAAGCCTTCCTCTGACACCACCACGAACCAGGAGAGACATGTTCGCCATGCGCCCGGCAACGGCCGCCGACGCCCCCGCCGTCGAAACCATGATCCTCGCCCGCTCGGCATGGCTGGAGGACAGGGGCCTGCCGAGCTGGCGGGAGAACGCCGCCGACCTCGCGGGACAGGCCGAGAACCCCGGCGGCGACGTGTGGGTCCTCGCCGATGATGACGCCGGGCGGCTCATCGGGTTCATCAGCGTGCAGGACCAGACCCCGCCGTGGGGCTGGACGGACGAGGAACTGGCGGAGCCGGCGCACTATCTCTACTCCAGCGTCACCGACCCCGCGTACCGCCGGCACAAGCCCGGAACCACCATGGCCCTGTGGGCCGTGGACCGCGCCGCCGCCGAGGGTAAGCAGTGGGTTCGCCGCGGATGCAATTTCCCGGGGCTGGTCGCCTACAACGAGAGCCAGGGCTTCCAGCTCCTCCACGAGGTCCAGCGAACTCACACCCGCGTCTACCTCATGGCGCGGCGTGCTGAAGCCGTCAAGGACCTCCGCGAGCGCTTCGCCGTACTCCAAGGCTGACGCGAGGCCCTGCCTTCCCCGCTGAACGCGGCGGAGGCGGGGCCTGCTTACACCTCAAGCGCTTTCAGTCGCCGTTCTCCAGCCGGAAGCCGACCTTGAGCCCCACCTGGTAGTGCCCGATCTCGCCGTTCTCCAGGTGCCCCCGAATCTGAACCACTTCAAACCAATCAAGGTTCCTCAGAGTCTCGGACGCGCGGGCGAGCCCGTTGCGGATGGCCTGGTCGACGCCGTCGGGGGAGGAGCCGACGATCTCGGTCACGCGGTAGGTGTGATTCGACATGGGTGCCTCTCCGGGCGATTCGGCGGCTTGTACCTTCACCGTCGTCCCGTCGGCGGTCTGGCGCCAGGTGAATGCCGCCGTTGGCGTGGTGGAGCGGCCCGGTCCTGGGCCCTCAGACGACCGCCACTATGCTGACCTGCAAGTGGTCACCCCGACCAGTCGAGGTTGCGCAGGGTCTGGGAGGCGCGGGTCAGGCCGTTGCGGACGGCCTCGTCCACGCCGTTCGGGGACGAGCCGACGATCTCGGTCACGCGGTAGGTGTGGTGCGTCATGGGTGCTGCTCCAGGGGTGAGGGCCGGTGCGGTCACCACCACCGTGGCCCACCGCGCCCGCGCCCGCGAGGCGAGCGCCCGCGACCGGCTCACCCGGGCCGGCTCACCCCGGGTCGACGACCGTGCGCTCGGCCAGGACGTCCGGCGCGGCGTCGGCGGCGGGCGGGGCGGGCGGGCCCGCGGTGTAGACCGCGAGGAGCTTGCCGGACTCGTCCAGGACGGGGACGACCTTGGGGATGACGCCCCCGCCCGACAGGGTCAGGGTCAGGATGCCGTCGCGGTCGGCGAGCTCCAGCGTCCCGGACGGCTCGGGCGCCGCTTCCGTCGCTTCGGCTTCCTCGTCGGACATGGCAGGACCTCCTCGTCGCCGGGCAGCCGCAACCTACCCGCGCGGCGCCGGGCGAACACCCCCGGCGGCAGGCTCAGCCCGGCGGCCCGGGCCGCTAACCGGCGGCGGGCACCGACAGCGACAGCGCGAACCGTCCTTCCGCGTCCGTCCACCAGTGGGTGGTCTCCAGGCCGGCCGCCGCCAGTTCGGCGCGCACTCCGGCCTCGCGGAACTTGGCCGAGATCTCGGTGCGCAGCTCCTCGCCGGCGGTGAAGTTCACGGCGAGGTCGAGCGCGGGGATCTTGGCGACGAGGGCGCTGCGGGCCCGCAGCCGCATCTCGATCCACTCCTGCCGGGGGTCCCACAGGGCGACGTGGTCGAAGTCGTCCGGGTCGAAGTCCGCCTCCAGTTCGCGGTTGATGACGGTGAGGACGTTCTTGTTGAAGGCGGCGGTCACGCCCGCCGCGTCGTCGTAGGCCCGTACGAGCGTGTGCTCGTCCTTGACCAGGTCCGCACCCAGCAGGAGCGCGTCGCCGGGGGCGAGTTCGGCGCGGACGGCGGCGAAGAAGGCGGATCGTTCCTGCGGGCGAAGGTTGCCGATCGTGCCGCCGAGGAAGGCGAGCAGGCGCGGCGCGGGGGTGGTGGGCAGGTGCAGGCCGTACTGGAAGTCGGCCACGAGGGCGTGCACCGTCAGCTGCGGGTGGTCGGCCAGCAGGCCCTCCGCGGCACCGGTCAGGGCGCTCTCGCTGACGTCGACGGGCACGTAGTGGTCGAGGGAGGCCAGGGCACGGATGAGGTGGCGGGTCTTGTCGGAGGAGCCGGAGCCGAGCTCCACGAGGGTACGGGCGCCCGTGGCCGCGGCGATCTCGTCCGCGCGGGCGATGATGATCTCCCGTTCGGCGCGCGTGGGGTAGTACTCGGGCAGGCGGGTGATCTCGTCGAACAGCTCGCTGCCGCGCGCGTCGTAGAACCACTTCGGCGGGAGCTCCTTGGGCGTGCGGGTCAGGCCCGTGGCGACGTCGGCGCGCAGGGCGGCGGCGGTCGCGTCGGCGGGGAGGGTGCGGGTCAGGGCGAACGGGCTCACGGGCAGGGCTCCTTGAGCGGTGTCAGGGTGACGGCGGTGCGGGTCGCGGTGAGCAGGGTGCGGTCGGGGACCTCGGTCCAGCGCGGGTCGTCGTCGTAGGGCTCGGAGGCGACGGCCGTGCGGCCGGCGGCGGGGTCCGTCAGGTACCAGAGGGTGTCCCCCCAGGCGGTGGCGGCGATGGAAGTGCCGTCCGTGAGGAGGAGGTTGAGCCGGGATCCGGGGGCGGCCTCGGCGAGCTCGGCGACCGTGTCGGCCAGGGCGCCGCCGGGGGCGTCCCCGCCGCGCAGCCGGTGCTCCACGAGGGCCCACACGAGCGCAGAGTCGCAGCGGGCCGCGAGCCGCAGGAGCGCCTCGGGGGGCAGCAGGGCGGCGAGCGGCGCGGCGGTGAGCGGCCAGCCGGACACCGCGCCGTTGTGGCTGAAGAGCCAGGGTCCGGCGGTGAAGGGCGCGGCGGCGGCCTCGCCGTCCGCGTCCGCCGCGGTGGCGTCCCGCACGGCGGCGAGCAGGGCGCCGGTGCGGACGACCCGGGCGAGGTCGGCGAAGGACAGGTCGGCCCAGACGGGCCCGGCGCGCCGGTAGCGGGCGGGGACCGGGTCGCCCTCGGCGTACCAGCCGACGCCGAAGCCGTCCGCGTTGACCGTGCCGTGGCGCTGCCGCCGCGGTGCCCAGGACTGGCGGACCAGCGAGTGCGGCGGGTCGGCGATGCTCGCGCCGATGGGCTCCTGCGGGCCCACGACGGCGATGTGCCGGCACATCAGGCGGGCTCGGCGTCGCGTGCGGTGCGGAATCCGGAGAAGATCTGCCGGCGGACCGGCAGGTCCCAGTTGCGGAAGGTGCCCCGGCAGGCGACCGGGTCGACGGCGAAGGACCCGCCGCGCAGCACCTTGTGGGCGCTGCCGAAGAACACTTCCGAGTACTCCCGGTAGGGGAAGGCCCGGAAGCCCGGGTAGGGCAGGAAGTCGCTGGAGGTCCACTCCCACACGTCGCCGATCAGCTGCCGGACGCCCAGCGGCGAGGCGCCCTCGGGGTAGGCCCCGACGGGCGCCGGGCGCAGGTGGCGCTGGCCGAGGTTGGCGTGCTCGGGCGCGGGGTCGGCGTCGCCCCAGGGGTAGCGCGTGGAGCGGCCCGAGGCGGGGTCGTGGCGGGCGGCCTTCTCCCACTCGGCCTCGGTGGGCAGCCGCCGCCCGGCCCAGGCGGCGTAGGCCGCGGCCTCGTACCAGCTGACGTGCAGGACCGGCTCGTCGGGCGGCACGGGCTCGACGGTGCCGAAGCGCCGCCGCAGCCAGCCGGAGCCCGAGCGCCGCCAGAACAGCGGGGCCGTCAGCTCGTGGGTGCGGACGTGCCGCCACCCCTCGGGGTGCCACCAGCGCGCGTCCCCGTAGCCGCCGTCCTCGATGAAGCGCAGGTAGGCGGCGTTGCTCACGGGCAGCGTGTCGATGAAGAACGAGGGCACGAAGCGGTGGTGGGCGGGCCGCTCGTTGTCCAGGGCCCACGGCTCGGCCGAGGTCCCCATCGTGAACGGGCCGCCCTCGACCAGCACCTCGGGCGGCAGCCGGGCGGCGTCCGGCGGGGCGGGCGGCGGCTCGGGCGCGCCGAGCGCGGCCGGGCCCCGGCGCAGCTGATGGGTGATCAGCATGGTCTCGTCGTGCTGCTGCTCGTGCTGGGCGATCATGCCGAAGGCGAAGCCCGACGCGGTCAGCGGGCCGCCGTCGAGCGGGGTCGCCTCGATCACGTTCAGGACCCGGCCGCGGACGTCCGCGACGTAGCCGCGGGCCTCGGCGGGCGGCAGCAGCGGCAGCGCGGGCCGGGCGGCTCTCGGGTGTTCGAAGGCGTCGTAGAGGGGGTCCAGTTCCGGGCGCAGCGCCTCCTGGCCGCCCACGGCGCGCAGCAGCCACTGCTCCTCCTGGTTGCCGATGTGCGCAAGGTCCCACACCAGCGGGGACATCAGGGGCGAGTGCTGGGCGGTCAGGTCGCGGTCGTCGACGCAGCCGGTGAGGAGCCCGGTGCGCGCGCGGGCGCGGAGCAGGGCTTCGGTGGCGCGCCGGCGGAGGACGTCGGGGTCCGGGCCGGGTGCGGTCATGCGGGGCTCTCCTTGCCGGTGGCGCGGTCCTCGCCGGCGAACCGGTCGAGGAGGTCGTCGGCGGGGCAGCGGCCGCGGTCGACGTAGCGCTCGGTGAAGGTGTCGACGGCGTCGAGGATGCGTCGGGTGGCGCCGAGCCGGGGCAGGGCCTCGCGGGCGGCGGCGAAGCAGGTGACGGCGGCGGCGTGCAGCTCGGGGTCGGCCAGGCCGTGGCGGGCGGCGGTGCGCCAGAGGGCGTTGCGGGGCGCGGGCTCCGGGCCCGCGGTGTCCGCGAGGGCCTTCACGGCCCGGTAGGAGGTCTCGGCGGCCACGGGATCGTCGAAGAGGGCGGCCGTGACGGCGAGCGGCACGAGCCAGCCGTCGTCGCCGGGCTGTGCGTCGATCATGCGCAGTTCCAGGTGGCCCCGGGGCCGCACCGGCGGGAACAGGGTGGTCAGGTGGTAGGCGACGTCGTCGTCGGTGGCGGGCCGGGGGTGCCCCGTACGGGTCCAGCCGCGCAGGTCCAGGCCCCAGGGCGGCTCCCACGGGCCCTCGTCGGAGCGCAGGCACATGATCCGGGCGTCCAGGGCGTAGGCGGCCCAGGCCGCCCGCGGGTCGAGGTCCTCGGCCGGGGCGAGGGTGCGGCCGGGGTCCATGCGTTCGTAGCAGGCCTGGCGGGTGGAGCGCCAGCCGGTGGGGCGGCCCCCGTCGAGGGGGGAGTTGGCGAATGCGGCGACGAGGACGGCGCCCAGCAGGTGCGCCAGCCGCCAGCGCCGGCCGAAGCCGAGCGGCCCGGGCTCCTCGTGCCCGGCGTCCACGCAGACCTGCACGGAGGCGGTCTTCGTCATCACGGTGCGCCCGGCGCCGCCCCAGTGGTCGTGGAAGTCCTCCATGGCCCGGTAGCGGGGGGTGGTGAGGACGCGGCGCGGGGGGTGCCAGGGGTCCTTGCCGTAGCCGGCGAGGGAGAGGCCGAGGGAGCGGAGCGCGGGGCGGGCCGTGGCCAGATCGGCGGAGACTTCCTCCACGCAGGCGGTGAGGGACTCCGCGGGCCGGGAGCTGAACTCCAGCTGGCCGCCGGGCTCGATGGTGATCAGGGATCGCAGCGGCAGGGTCCGCAGCCGGTCGGCGGCGGCTGCCAGGAGGCGGGGGGAGACGGGCCGGGAGGGTTCCCGCAGGTCGTGAACGAGCCATTCCAGCTCGACGCCGAGGAACTTCGGCGGGCCCGTCTTGAAACAGATCCCGCGGACCAGGGCGTCCGCCTCGGCCTCGTCCACCACGCGGGGCGGGCCCGCCCTGTCGGACCGGGTTTGCGTCACTGTCGGTACCTCCGTCCGTCGTACCGGCCGATGGTCACCCCCACATTGTGGCGAGCCCTTGACTCGCCCGCCAGAGGAGGGTCTACGGTCCCCGCGTGACCGTAGAACAGGTGACCACCGACGTCTTCCTGCCCGGCACCTACGCCCGCGGCGTGCCCTACGCCCTCTTCCGGGAGCTGCGGGAGAACAGCCCCGTGTGCCGGATCGCCGAGCCGGCCGTCGGCCCCTGGCCGCCCGGGCCGGGCTTCTGGGCCGTCTTCCGGCACGCCGACGTCAAGCACGTCCTGCGCAGCCCGCAGACCTTCTCCTCGCACCTGGGCGCCACCCAGCTGCGCGACCCGGACACCGAGGCGGACCTGCGGTTCGTCCGGACCACGATGCTCAACCAGGACCCGCCCGGCCACGGCCGGCTGCGCCGGATCGTCGCCTCCGCGCTCACCCCGCGGGCCGTGCGCGAACTGGAGGCGGTGATCGAAGCGCGGGCCCGGTCGCTGGTCGACCGCGTCGCCGACCGCGGCGAGGCGGACTTCGTGGAGGTCTCCGCGGAGCTGCCCGTGCAGACCCTGGCGCACGTCCTGGGCGTGCCGCGGCAGGACGGGGCGCTGATCCACGACTGGGCGAACCGGATCGTCGGCTACCAGGACGCGGACTACGCGGCGTCGGACACGGCCGCCCCGGAGCGGCTCACCCCCATGGGGCGCGCGGCCCTCGCCCTCCGCCCCGCACCGCGGACGCGCCCGGACGGCCGTCCGGTCAACCCCCGCTCGCGCGAGGCGCTGGCCGACATGTTCCACTACGCCCACGCCCTGGCCGACGAGCCCGCGCCCGGCAGCGTGATGGCGCTGATGCGCGAAGGGGGCCTGTCCCGCGACGAGTTCGAGATGATGTTCTTCCTCTTCGCGGTCGCGGGCAGCGAGGCCCCGCGCAACGCGATACCCGGGGCCCTGCTCACGCTCCTCGACCACCCGGACCAGTTCGCGCTCCTGCGCGGCCGGCGGGAGCTGATCCCCTCGGCCGTGGAGGAGATGCTGCGCTACTGGCCGCCGGTCGTGCACTTCCGCCGCACCGCCGCCCGCGACACCGAGCTCGGCGGCCGGCTCATCCGGCGCGGCGAGAAGGTCGCCGTCTTCCACCCGTCCGCCAACCGCGACGAGCGCGCCTTCCCCGACCCGGACCGCTTCGACGTCACCCGGACGCCCAACGACCACGTCAGCTTCGGGTACGGGCCGCACTTCTGCCCGGGCGCCCACCTCGCCCGGGCCCAGCTGCGCGCCGTGCTGGGGGCCGTCCTGGACCGGCTGCCCGGCCTGGAGCGGGCGGGCGAGCCGGTGCGCCTGACGTCGAACTTCCAGAACGGCCTCAAGCACCTGCCCGTCAGATGGCGAACAGGTCGGTGAACGGCGCGGTGGAGTCGGCGACGGTGTGGCCGAAGGGCGAGTTGAAGTCCCAGATCAGGAAGAGCAGGAAGGCGATCAGGGCGCTGTAGAGGCCGGCCAGCAGCAGTTCGCGCGCCGAGCGCCGGATCTGCAGCGTGAAGATCAGCCCCACGGCGATCAGCGCTCCCGCGACCAGGCCGAACCACACCACGCCCGGCATGGTGTCGCCCGCGCTCTGCGCCCGGGCGTTGCGCGCGGCGTCCGCGGCGCCGATCTGGTCCAGCAGCGGCTGGTAGGACTGGCCCTCGTGGTCGTTGCGCGGCTCGTAGGAGGTGAGGTCCTCGCGCACCTTGTCCAGCAGCATGGTGCCGCGGTCGGTCAGCTCGCCGCGCTTGAGCATCACCGGCCACTCCTTGTGCACCACGTAGCTCACATAGGCGTCGACGTCCTCGCGGACGCCGTCCCGGGCGGCCGGTGCGTACGCCTGCACCCGCCGGGTGACCTCGTGCAGCGCCTGGGCCTCGGCGCGGACCTGGTCCTGGGCGCTGTTGCGGGCCTCCCAGACGCCGGCGATGGCCAGGCCCAGCACGATGGCGTAGACCACGCCGATCATCATCGTCATGTACTCGATGACGTCGGGCGTCTCGCTCGGGTCTTCGTCCTCGCCGCGCCTTCGCTCCCGGAGCACGGTGATGGTCAGCACGACCGCGCATGCCGCGGCCATGGCGAGGACCAGGACCAGCCACTCGGACAAGGGAAACCTCCGGAAGACGAGAGCGGGAGTGGAGCCGGCGGGCGAAAGACCGCCCGCCGGGGGTACGGACGTCAGCCGCGCCGGCCGCCGCTGCCGCCGCCCCGCGGCCGCAGCATCGCCGCGGCGAGCACGGCCGGTGTGGTCAGCAGCAGGGTGAGGGTGACCAGGGACGCCCCGCCTTCGGGCGGGGGCGAGGCGGCGGCGTGGTAGGCGCGCGGGGCAATGTGCGAGGGCGCCGGCGCGTGGAGCCGGACGGGTGC
>NZ_JBPQTS010000038.1:0-47433 GCF_051386455.1 Streptomyces sp. URMC 124 | reverse complement strand
GGGGTGGGGGCGGAGGACATCAGGGGATCAGATCCGGTATCCGGAGCCGGGCACGGTGACGATCACCGGGGGCTCGCCGAGCTTGCGGCGCAGGGTCATGACCGTGACCCGGACGACGTTGGTGAAGGGGTCGGTGTTCTCGTCCCAGGCCTTCTCCAGCAGCTGCTCGGCCGAGACGACCGCGCCCTCGCTGCGCATGAGGACCTCCAGGACGGCGAACTCCTTGGGCGCCAGCTGCACCTCGCGGCCGTCGCGGAAGACCTCGCGGCGGTTGGGGTCGAGCTTGATGCCGGCGCGCTCCAGGACGGGCGGCAGGGCCACGGTCGTGCGGCGGCCGAGGGCCCGCACGCGGGCGGTGAGCTCGGTGAAGGCGAAGGGCTTGGGGAGGTAGTCGTCGGCGCCGATCTCCAGGCCCTCCACGCGGTCGCTGACGTCGCCGGAGGCGGTGAGCATCAGGACGCGGGTGGGGATGCCGAGCTCGACGACCTTGCGGCAGACGTCGTCGCCGTGGACGAGCGGGAGGTCGCGGTCGAGGACGATCACGTCGTAGTCGTTGACGGCGATGCGCTCGAGGGCCGCGGCACCGTCGTACACGACGTCGACGGCCATGGCCTCCCGGCGCAGTCCGGTGGCGACGGCATCGGCGAGCAGCTGCTCGTCCTCGACGACGAGTACGCGCACGGCGTTGATCCTTCCCTTTGGGCCCGGGCGGGCAGGCTGGAGATACCCCTGTGGGTGTCTCCATCCTGCCTCGAACGTCGGTAAACCGGCTGTAAGGGGCGCCGGGGCCGACCGGCCGGCAGGCCGTTCCGCATCCGCCCCGGGGCCGGCCCCCGAGCGGTTTCCGGTCGGGTGGGGGGATTGGTTCCGGACGGGAGGTTTCCCCGCGGACGGCGTGGGGGAAGACGTCTGCACACCCGCGATCACGCCCAGTGGCGGCACGCCACCACGGCCGTCCGCCCGCGCCGGGGCAGGGGCGTGATCGATTCGCCGTCGGCACACCCCCGTGCCATCGACCCACGACGAGGGGGCGCAGCACCATGGACGCGTTCACCGCTGGCATTCTGCAGCGCATAGAGAGCACCCGCAGCGAACGGGACCAGGCCCGCAGGCTGGGCGACGAGTACACGGCCGAGGTGGAGCAGTCCGCCTTGGACGACCTGCACCGTCTCGCCGCCGAACACGGAGTCAAGGTCTCCGCGGCCTGAGCCGGAGGATCCGACGGCAGTGCCCCGGCGCCGAGCGGCGCCGGGGCACTGTCGTGTCCGGACGGGGGCCGGGGGGCGGGCTCAGCCCTGCCAGGCCCCCAGCTCCTCCAGGCGTCCCTGCAGCGTCTCGAAGAGCACCGGCGGGGCCGCCACGGTCAGCTCCGTGGAGGCGGGCTCGCCCGGCCGGCCTCCGGTCAGCGCGCCGGCCTCGCGGGCGATGAGCGCGCCGGCCGCGTAGTCCCAGGGGTTGAGTCCGCGCTCGTAGTAGCCGTTGAGCCGGCCGCAGGCCACGTCGCACAGGTCGATCGCCGCGGACCCACCGCGCCGGATGTCGCGCACCTGCGGCAGCAGGGAGCGCAGGACCTCCGCCTGGGCGGCGCGGCGCGAGGCGAGGTAGCCGAAGCCGGTGCCGATCAGGGCCTGGTCGAGGCCGGGCGCGGGCCGCACGGACAGCCGCCGCTCGCCCGCGTACGCGCCCTCGCCGAGCACGGCCCGGTAGGTCTCGCCGCGCATCGGCGCCGCCACGACGCCGACGACGGCCTCGCCGTCGAGCTCGGCCGCTATCGACACGCACCACGACGGCAGGCCGTAGAGGTAGTTCACGGTGCCGTCGATCGGGTCGATGACCCAGCGCACGCCGCTGCTGCCCTCGCTGCTCGCGCCTTCCTCGCCCAGGAGCCCGTCCTCGGGGCGGCGCTCGGCGAGGAAGCCGGTGATCAGCTTCTCGGCGGCGATGTCCATCTCGGTGACGACGTCGATCGAGCTGGTCTTGGTCGCGGCGACGCCGAGGTCGGCCGGGCGCCCGTCGCGGAGCAGTGCTCCGGCGCGCTCGGCGGCTTCGAGGGCCACGGCCAGGAGTTCTGCCTTCAGGGTGTCGCTCACGGTGCTGGTGCTCCTTACGCGTACGGGCTGTCGGCTCCGGCGGCGGCCGGGCGCGGGGCCCTGGCCGGGCAGCAGCCGACGGGACACAGGTCGTGCGAGGGTCCGAGGGCACCCAGGGCGCACCGCTCGGGGCGCTCGCCGCGCTCGCTCGCGGCCCGCTCCAGGACCAGCTCGCGGACGGCGGCGGCGAAGCGGGGGTCGGCGCCGACGGTCGCGGCGCGGGCGACCGGCAGACCGAGCTCCGCGGCCTTGGCGGCGGCCTCGGTGTCGAGGTCGTACTTGACCTCCATGTGGTCCGAGACGAAGCCGATGGGGACCATGACGACGGCCGGGACGCCGTCGGCGTGCGCGGCCTCCAGGTGGTCGCAGATGTCGGGCTCGAGCCAGGGGATGTGCGGGGCGCCGCTGCGCGACTGGTAGACGAGCCGCCAGGGGTGCTCCGTGCCGGTCTCCTCGCGGACGATCCCGGCGATGGTCCGGGCGACGTCGAGGTGCTGGGCGACGTAGGCGCCGCCGTCGCCGTGGCCGTCCGCGGGGCCGGAGGTGTCCGCGGCGGCGGTGGGGATGGAGTGGGTGGTGAAGGCCAGGTGCGCGCCCTCGCGGACGTCCTCGGGCAGCTCGGCGAGGGCCGCGAGGACGGCGTCGGCCATGGGGCGGACGAAGCCGGGGTGGTTGAAGTAGTGCCGCAGCTTGTCGACGCGGGGCGCCGCGACGCCCTCGGCCTCCAGGGCCGCGAGCGCGCCGGCCAGGTTCTCGCGGTACTGCCGGCAGCCGGAGTACGAGGCGTAGGCGCTGGTGGCGAGGGTGAGCACGCGGCGCCGGCCGTCGGCGGCGATCTCACGCAGGGTGTCGGTCAGGTACGGCGCCCAGTTGCGGTTACCCCAGTACACCGGGAGGTCGAGGCCGTGCTCGGCGAACTCCTTGCGCAGGGCGCCGAGCAGCGCACGGTTTTGGTCATTGATCGGGCTGACGCCGCCGAAGAGGAAGTAGTGCTGCCCGACCTCCTTGAGGCGCTCGCGGGGGATGCCCCGCCCGCGCGTGACGTTCTCCAGGAAGGGGACGACGTCGTCCGGGCCCTCGGGGCCGCCGAAGGAGAGCAACAGCAGGGCGTCGTAGGGGGCGTGCGCTGGCTGATCCGACATGCGTCCGATCCTGCCACCCTGCACGGACTGCCGGGAAACGGCGGTGTGCCGAACGCGTACCCACGTAAGCTGTATCGGCCAGCTACATCCCTTACGGCACCCTCGTCCCGTCCCCCTCACGACCCTCCCCGGGAGCCGTCTTGCCCAGTCCCTACCGCGAGATCTTCGCCGTTCCCGGCACCAAGGGGTTCTCGGCGGCCGGCCTCATCGGCCGGATGCCGCTGTCGATGCTGAGCATCGGCATCGTCACGATGATCTCCCAGATCACCGGCCGCTACGGGCTCGCGGGCGCCGTCTCCGCGGCCGGGGCCGTCTCCGCCGCCGTCCTCGGCCCGCAGATATCCCGGCTGGTCGACCAGTACGGGCAGCGCCGGGTGCTGCGCCCGGCGACGCTGGTGGCCCTGGCCGCCGTGGCGGGGCTGCTGGTGAGCGCGCAGCAGCGCTGGCCCGACTGGACGCTGTTCGTCTTCGCGGCGGTCGGCGGCTGCGTGCCGAGCGTGGGATCCATGGTGCGGGCCCGCTGGGCGGCGATCTACCGCGGCAGCGGGCAGCTGCACACGGCCTACGCCTTCGAGTCCGTCCTGGACGAGGTGTGCTTCATCGTCGGCCCGATCCTGTCGATCGGGCTGTCCACCAGCTGGTTCCCCGAAGCGGGCCCGCTGCTGGCCGCCGGCTTCCTCGCGATCGGCGTCCTGTGGCTGACCGCCCAGCGCGCCACCGAGCCGGAGCCGCACCCGCGCGGGGAGCACGGGGGCGGCCACGCGCTGCGCTCCCCCGGCCTGCAGGTGCTGGTGGCGACGTTCGTCGCCACGGGCATGATCTTCGGCACGTGCGATGTGGTGACCGTCGCCTACGCCGAGGCCGAGGGCCACAAGAGCATGGCGAGCCTCGTCCTCGCGGCCTACGCGCTGGGCTCCTGCCTGGCGGGCGTGGTTTTCGGACTGCTGCGCCTGAAGGGCGACATCGCCCGCCGCTGGCTCGTGGGCGTGTGTGCGATGGCCGTGAGTATGATCCCCCTCCAACTGGTCGGGAGCCTGCCGTTCCTGGCCGTGGCGCTCTTCGTCTCGGGGCTCTCGATCGCGCCGACCATGGTGACGACGATGGCCCTCGTCGAACAGCACGTACCGCGCGCGCAGCTGACCGAGGGCATGACCTGGACGAGCACGGGTCTCGCGGTCGGCGTGGCGCTGGGGTCGTCGGCCGCCGGCTGGGTGGTGGACGCCCGCGGCGCCGCCGCGGGGTACGCGGTGTCCGGGGTGGCGGGGGTGCTCGCGGCGGCGGTCGCGTTCCTGGGGTACCGCCGGCTCCGCAAGCCGGCGCCGCAGCGGCCGGGGGCACCTGTGCCGCAGGCAAGGGGAGGGTCTGACGCACATGACGGAGACGACCGGAACGACGACCTCAGCAAGGGCATCGTCGCCTAGGGCGGCCGGACCCGCCCGGTGGCGCAACTGGGCGGGGAACGTCACCGCGCACCCCGCGCGGACGGTGACCCCCGCGTCCGCCGGCGAGGTCGCGGAGGCGGTCGTACGGGCCGCGGCGGACGGCCTGCGGGTCAAGGCGGCCGGCACGGGCCACTCCTTCACCGCCGCTGCCGCCACCGACGGCCTGCTGATCCGCCCGGAGCACCTCGGGGGCCTCCACGCGATCGACCGTGCGGCGGGCACGGTGACCGTCGGGGCCGGCACCACCCTCCGGCACCTGAACGCGACGCTGTCCGCACACGGCCTGTCGCTGGCCAACATGGGCGACATCATGGAGCAGACCGTCTCGGGGGCGGTCAGCACCGGCACCCACGGCACGGGCCGCGACTCGGCGTCGCTCTCCGCCCAGGTCCGCGCCCTGGAGCTGGTCACCGCCGACGGCTCGGTGCTGACCTGTTCCGCCGACGAGAACCCGGAGGTCTTCGCCGCCGCCCGGCTGGGGCTGGGCGCGCTCGGCGTGATCACCTCCGTGACCTTCGCGGTGGAGCCCGAGTTCCTGCTCCGGGCGCGCGAGGAGCCGATGCCCCTCGACCGGGTCACCGGCGAGTTCGAGCAGCTCGTCGCCGAGAACGAGCACGTCGAGTTCTACTGGTTCCCGCACACGAGCCACTGCATAACCAAGCGCAACAACCGCAGCGCGGGCCCGCTGGACCCGCCCGGCCGGGTCGCCGCCTGGATCGACGACGAGCTCGTCTCGAACGGCCTCTTCGGCGCCCTGTGCGCCGTCGGCCGCGCCGTGCCCCCCGCCGTCCCCGGCATCGCCCGGCTCGCCGGCCGCGCCCTGTCGGCCCGCAGCTACACGGACGTGCCGTACCGCGTCTTCACCAGCCCCCGCCGCGTCCGCTTCCTGGAGATGGAGTACGCGCTGCCGCGGGAGGCCGCGATACCGGCGCTGCGCGAGCTGCGGGCCGCGATCGAGCGGTCGCGGCTGCGCGTGGCCTTCCCTGTCGAAGTCCGCACCGCCCCGGCGGACGGCATACCCCTGTCCACGGCCCAGGGCCGGGACACCGCCTACATCGCCGTGCACATGTACCGGGGCGCCCCCTACCGCGCCTATTTCCGGGCCGCCGAACAGATCATGACCGCCCACGGCGGCCGCCCGCACTGGGGCAAACTCCACAGCCGCGACGCGGGCCACCTGGCGGCGCTGTACCCCCGCTTCGCCGACTTCACCGCCCTGCGCGACCGCCTGGACCCGCAGCGCGTATTCGGCAACGACTACCTGCGGCGGGTACTGGGCGCATAAGACAGCGTTCCCCCGTGCCCCGGAAGGGGCACGGGGGAACCGCGCGACCGGCCACGACGGACCGGCACCCGGCCGACGACGGGGCGCGCCGCTACGAAACGGAGCCCGCCGCAGGCGCTCCGGCGGCGTTCTGCCCCTGGGCCGGCGGCTTGGGCGTCGTCTGTCCACCCGAGCCGCCCTGCCCGCTCGTGCCGCTCCCGCTACCGCCCTTGCCGTCCCCGCCCGTACCCCCACCCGGCGAGGTGGAAGGATCGGGCGTCGGGCCCGGCTTGGTGCTGGGCGTCGAGCCCCCGGACGACGGCGACGTCGACGGGTCCGGCGACTGCTTGCCCGCGTCACCGCCCCCGCGGGACGCGCCGGGATCGGGCGAGGAGCCGGAGCCGCCACCGGCGCCGCGCTCGGGCTCGTGCTCCGCGCCGCCGTCGTGCGAGCGCCCCGGATCCGCGGACCGCTCGGGCGCCGGGTCCTGCTGCTTCCGGCCCTTCCCGCCGTCGAAGATCTGGCTGACCGTGGTCCCCTTACCACCGTCCGCGCTGGACCCCTTGACCAGCTCGACCGCGGTGACCGTGCCCATCGCGAGGACGAAGACCGCGCCGGCGGCGATGAGGGGGCGCTTCCACCCGCGCGTCCGGGTCCCGTGGGTGGTGGCCGGGGAGTACGCGTCCGTGTACGCAAAGGAGTGTTCATCGGCGCGCGCACCGGAATGCGCGCCCGCGTACGCGCCGCCGCGCTCCGGCGACGGGGACGCCGCGTGCAACAGCCGTGTCGCGTCGTCCTGCGCGCCCCGGGTGGCCTGCGGGCTCTGCGCGTCCCGCGCCGCACGGCTGACCGCCCGCCCCGCGTCCCGCACCGGCACCTGCCGCAGTTTCGGCCGCGCCGCCTGCACGGTCGCCTCGCGAAGTTGTTCGCCGGTCCGTTTGAACACGTGCTGGAAGATCGTGCCGCCCGACGTGGCCACGACACTGACGACGCCGGCACCGATGACCGTGCCGTACACCCCGAGCTTGCCCGCGAGCAGTGCGGCGACGACCGCCGCGAGGGCGCTGCCGGCGACCTGCGCGAGGCTCAGCTCCAGGCGCTTGCCCTTCTGTTTTGCCTCGCTTTCACCTTTGTCATCCATCTCCTGCCTCTGTGTAGCTCTTGGGTCCGTCTTGCAGGGAGAAGAGACATTCGAGCGTAACGAACAGTTCCGATTCCGGCGATTGTGTGAACCTCGACACCCGTGCGACCGCCATCGCGCGCGATAGGTAGGATCAACTCCCTTCTCCCGCGTGAACTTCAATGGCGCGCCATTCCACCCCCAGTGGCCCGAATGGAGTACTGTGACGAGCCCTGGCCCCGGTGTCCCGTCCGGCTGCCTGGACCCAACGGGCGGGGCCCCACCGGCTCTCACCCCCGTCAACTCGGCAATGTTGTGGCAGGCTGCACCCGGGCAGGCCACACTCGACTAGCGGAAGCAGCGACGCACGTGACGTCGGCAGGCACCACCCGGGAGGTCCCCATGCCCGAACTGCGTGTCGTGGCCGTCTCCAACGACGGCACACGGCTGGTGCTCAAGGCTGCGGACAGCACGGAGTACACCCTCCCCATCGACGAGCGGCTGCGCGCCGCCGTGCGCAACGACCGTGCGCGTCTGGGGCAGATCGAGATCGAGGTGGAGAGCCATCTCCGCCCCCGCGACATCCAGGCCCGTATACGTGCGGGAGCCTCCGCCGAGGAGGTGGCGCAGCTCGCGGGCATCCCCGTGGAGCGGGTGCGCCGGTTCGAGGGTCCGGTCCTGGCCGAGCGCGCGTTCATGGCCGAGCGCGCCCGCAAGACGGCGGTGCGCCGCCCCGGTGAGAACACCGGTCCGCTCCTGGGCGAGGCGGTCGCCGAGCGGCTCATACTGCGCGGAGCCGAGAAGGACACCGCGCAGTGGGACTCCTGGCGCCGGGACGACGGCACCTGGGAGGTCCTGCTCGTCTACCGGGCGGCAGGTGAGCCCCGCGCGGCGAGCTGGTCGTACGACCCGCCGAGGCGGATCGTTCAAGCGATGGACGACGAGGCCCGCGCGCTCATCGGCGAGACCGACGACACGCCCGAGCCGAGCTTCCCCTTCGTGCCCCGCATCGCCCGGCTGCCGCGGGACAGGCCCCTCGACCGGTCGCTGGACCGGCAGGGCGCGTCCTCCGGTCCGTCGTCCCCTCCCGAGGCGGACGCCGAGTCCTCCGAGGAGCCGCCCGGCAAGGAGCGGGATTCGCTGACGAGCCTGCTCGAAGCGGTCCCCAGCTTCCGCGGCGACATGGTCGTCCCGGAAACGCCGTCCATGGCGCAGGCGGGTGACGAACCGTCCGACGAGCCCGAGGCGGTCGAGCCCCCGGCGCCGGCCGCGAGTGCGGGCGCCGCCTACGCGGACGTCCTGATGCCGCGGTCCGTGGCCGGCCACCGTGACCGTCTGGTCGGCACCACGGACCGTCAGGCCGAGGCCGACGGCGTCCGCCCCGGCCGCCGCGCGGCGGTCCCCAGCTGGGACGAGATCGTCTTCGGCACCCGCCGCAAGAAACAGGAGTAACCACCACGCCCGTGACTCCCCGTCAGGCCCCCGGCTCCGTCCGGGGGCGCCGACGGCAGCGCGCGCCGGCCACAGGCCGGCCACCGGACCCGACGCCGGGCCGCCCGCGAGCGGCCCGGCAAGCCCATGTGCCGGGCCACGCACGCGTGCCGGGGCAACGCCCCTGCGGCCGGCTCCGCGCCGGCGGTCCGTACGGCCCGGGCCACGCACGCGTGCCGGGGCAACGCCCCTGCGGCCGGTTCCGGGCCGCCGGTCCGTACGGCGGGGGTTCTTCTTCTCCGTGGCGGGAGGGGCCGATGGCGCCGGGCAACGCCTCTCCCCCGCACCGGCGCCCGGCCGCACGGGCCCTGTCCTGCGGTGGGGTGGCACTTCCGGCGCGGGATCGCGCGCCGGGCCGCCCGGCCGCGGGGTCAGCCCGGCTGGGGCCCCGTGGCGACGGGCCGCGAGGGGTCGGAGGACCACTCGCTCCACGAACCGACGTACAGGGCTGCCGGGACGCCCGCGACGGCCAGGGCGAGGAGCTGGTGCGCGGCGGAGACGCCGGAGCCGCAGTAGACGCCCACCTCCGTGCCGTCCACCGCGCCCAGGGCGCCGAAGCGGGCGGCCAGTTCGGCCGCGGGGCGCAGCCGCCCGTCCGCGGCCACGTTCTCCGTCGTCGGCGCCGAGACCGCGCCCGGGATGTGGCCGGCCACCGCGTCGATCGGCTCGATCTCGCCCCGGTAGCGCTCCCCCGCCCGGGCGTCCAGCAGCAGTCCGCGGCGGGCCAGCGCCGCCGCACCGTCCGCGTCGAGCAGCGGCAGCGCCCCCGGCGCCGGCACGAAGTCCCCCTCGCGCACGGGCGTCCGCTCGTCCGTGACCTCCCCGCCCTGCGCCCTCCAGGCCGCCAGGCCCCCGTCCAGGACGCGCACGGACGGATGCCCGGCCCAGCGCAGCATCCACCAGGCGCGCGCGGCCGCCCAGCCCTGTCCCCCGTCGTAGACGACGACGTCCCCGCGGGAGCCGACCCCCGCCCTGCGCATCGCCGCGCCGAACGCGTCGATGCCGGGCAGCGGATGCCTGCCCTGCTTGCCCGCGGGCCCGGCGAGTTCGCCCTCCAGGTCCACGTAGACCGCGCCGGGGATGTGCCCCGCTTCGTACTCCGGCCGGCCGGGCGGGCCGCCGAGCTGATAGCGGACGTCCAGCAGGACGGGCGGCTGTCCGCCGGCGGACGCGTCCATGAGTTCGACTGCGGAGATGATGGCATTCATGGGCCCCATCCTGACGTAGTCGGGCGGGCGGTCAACGGGCCTCTGGCGAGGTGGCGTACGGCTGATCGATACTGGGCGCCGCCGTTCACCGGGGCGCGCCCGGGCGCCGGAACGGTACCGCCCCCGCGAATCCGGGCATTCTCCTGCGGGAACCCGGGGATCCCGGCGCGGCCGGGGGGCGCGCGAGCGCAGGTGGTGCAACCATCTGGTCGTGCCCCGTCCCGTACCACCCCCGCGCGCCGCGGCCCGGCGCGGGTCGCGCGGCCACCACGATGGTCCGAGGAGAGAGTGACATGACCGAGGTTTGGGGCTCCCCCCGGCCAGGAGCGGGGGAGGCCCGGCAGGCGCCGGGCAGCCCGTGCTGGACGAGTCTCCTGGCGCACGACCTGGAGTCGATCCAGGACTTCTACGGCGGTCTGTTCGGCTGGGGCTTCTACAGCCCCGGGCCCCGCCAGCTGGGCCCCTACGTGCGCGCCACGGTCGACGGCCGCGACGTGGCGGGCCTCGGGGAGCTCGCGCCCGGCCGCCGGCTGCCGACCGCCTGGACCACCTACCTCGCGAGCGACGACGCCGACGAGGCCGCGGAGTGGATCCGCTGCTCCGGCGGCACGGTGGGGGTGGGCCCGCTGTCCGCGGAGGACGCGGGGCGGCTGGTGCTCGCCAGCGACCCGGCCGGGGCGCCCTTCGGGGTGTGGCAGGGCCAGAAGCTGACCGGCGCCCAGCTGACGGGCGTGCCCGGCACGCCCGCGTGGCACGAGCTGGTGACCCGCAGGACATCGGCGGTCGCCGGCTTCTACCGGGCCCTGTTCGGCTACGACGTCAAACCGGCCGACGCCGCGCGCTCGGCGCGCGCCACGGAGGATTCCCCGGCCGCTCCCCCGGCGGACCCGGACCCCGCCGACTACCTCACGCTGCAGCTCGACGGGCGTCCGGTCGCCGCGATCCGCGGCCTCGGCGCGGCGCTGCCGCGCGAGCGGGGCCCGCACTGGATGACGTACTTCGAGGTCGCGGACACCGATGCCGCCGCCCTGCGCGTGGCGGAGCTGGGCGGCCGGGTACTGCGGCCGCCGCACGAGGCGCCGGCCGGCCGGGTGGCGACCGTCACCGACCCCGAGGGTGCCCTCTTCACCCTTGTGCGGACGTCCCGTTGACGGGTGCGGGGTCGAGGGGCAGCACGTCGGGAGAGAGCGCCGCGGCGCGGGCCGCGGCGGCCGTCAGCCGGCGACGGTGGTGGCGCCGGCACAGCACCTCGTAACCGACCACGGTCTCCGGCTGGTTGACGTCGCCGACGACCACCTGGGCGCCCTCGACGACCATCTGCCCGCCCACCGTACGGGCGTTGTGCGTGGCCCGCGCCCCGCACCAGCACAGCGCTTCGACCTGCAGCACCTCTATGCGGTCGGCGAGTTCGACCAGGCGCTGCGAGCCGGGGAAGAGCCTGGTGCGGAAGTCGGTGGTGATGCCGAACGCGAAGACGTCGAGTTCGAGGTCGTCCACGATCCGGGCGAGCTGGTCGATCTGCTCGGCGGTCAGGAACTGCGCCTCGTCGGCGATCACGTAGTCGGCGCGGCCGCCCGCGGAGAGGTGGGCGACGATGTGCGCGTAGAAGTCGAACCCCTCGCCCGCCTCGACGGAGTCGGTGACCAGCCCGAGCCGGGAGGAGAGCTTGCCCTCGCCGGCGCGGTCGTTCCGGGTGTAGATCATCCCTTGCAGGCCGCGGGTCGAGCGGTTGTGCTCGATCTGCAGAGCGAGGGTGCTCTTTCCGCAGTCCATGGTTCCGGAGAAGAACACCAGCTCGGGCATGGGGAAGCCAATGCCTTTCATAGGTCGGGGCGTTGAGGGGCGCGGTCGTGCGGGGGCTGCGGGCTTACGGGTTCAGGCACGCACTTCGAGGAGCGGCACCAGCTGCTCCACGGGCGTCATGGAGCCGTGCAGCCCCACCATCGCGGATTCGTTCGGCTCGGTCTCGGTGGCGACGATCGCGATGTCGTCGCGGGCGGCGGCGACCACGTCGCCGATCCGGCCGTGGACGCGGTCGTCCACACCGTCGCCGGGGCGGCCGAACCAGCCCGCCTCGATCGCCTCGTCGCGGCTCGCGATCCACATCTGCTCGCCGAGCACCTCCCGCCACACCGCGAGGACGTCGGCGGCGGCGCCGGGCACCGCGTAGACGTGCCGGGCGCGGGCCTCCCCGCCGAGCAGGGCGACGCCCGCGCGCAGCTCCCAGTCCTCGTCGAAGTCGATGCGCGACTCGGGGTCGAAGGGGATGTCGATCATGCCGTGGTCGGCGGTGACGTACAGCGCCGAGCGGGGCGGCAGCTGCTCGGCGAGGCGCTGGGCGAGCCGGTCGACGTACATCAACTGGCCGCGCCACTCGTCGGAGTCGACGCCGAAGCGGTGCCCCTTGCCGTCGACGTCGCTGTAGTAGGTGTAGACGAGCGAGCGGTCCGCGGCGCCGAGCCGGTCGGCGGCGAGATCCATCCGGTCCTCGCCGGAGAGCCGGCCGTGGAAGGTGCCGCCGCTCAGCGCGATCTTCGTCAGCGGGGTGTGCTGGAAGTCCGGGGCGGAGACCTGGCAGGTGTGCACCCCGGCCGCGTCCGCGAGCTGGAAGACGGTCGGGTACGGCTGCCAGACGTGCGGTTCGGTCCAGGGCCGCCAGCGCAGCTGGTTCATCAGCTGCCCCGTGGCCGGGTCGGCGACGGTGTAGCCGGGCAGGCCGTGGGCGCCCGGCGGCAGGCCGGTGCCGACCGAGGCCAGCGACGTCGCCGTGGTCGAGGGGAAGCCGGCCGTCAGGGGCGAGCCGGTGCCGTTGTTCGAGCTCGCCATCAGCGAGTGCAGGAACGGCGCCTCGGCGGGGTGCGCGCGCAGCAGCTCCCAGCCGAGACCGTCGATCAGGAAGACGCACACGCGGTCGGCGGGAGCGAGCTCCAGGCCCGCGGAGAACCCGGGGACCCCCATGCCGGCGACGGCCGCGGGCAGCAGATCGGCCAGCGAGCCCGTGCCGTAGCGGGGCAGCGGGGCCGAGCGCGGGTCGAGCGGGGCGGGCTCGTGCCAGGCGGAGCCCGCCGTCAGGGGAGAGGACATCAGCGGGCGGTCGCCGTGCCGGCCGGGGTGGCTGCGGTGGCCTCGGAGAGGGCCTGGGCGAAGGCCAGCGTCTGGCGGACCGTGTCCGGGCCGTCGCCCGCCTCGGACACGCGCAGGCTCAGGTCGTCGGCCGTGGACGAGCCGGTGTAGCCGTGGTCCGCGTCGCAGTTGGGGTCGCCGCAGGCGGCGGGCTCCAGGTCGATCCGGGACACCGCGCCCCAGCCGATGTTCAGCACGACCTCGCGGGGCAGGGTGCCGGGCGTGTACGACTCCGGGTTGGCGACGACGCGGCTCAGCACGACCGAGGAGATCCGCTCCAGCTTCACGGATTCCGTGGAGGTGGTGGCGTACGGGGACGGCGAGGTGCCGTCGGCGGCCTGCTCGTCGGTGTGGCTGACGATGAACCGGGTGCCGGTGAGGACCAGGACCGTGACGTGGCGGCGCACCTCGTTGGAGTCGAACGTCGTCTCCTGGTGCACCAGGTACGACACGACCGGCTCCCCGCCCACTGCGGCCTCCACCGCCTCGGCCACGAGGGCCGGGTAGTAGCCGCTGCGCTCGATCGCCGCGCGCAGCCCTTGGGTCGTCGTACCGGTCTTCGCCATAAGCCCATCCTAAGGGGCCCACGGGCCCCAACCGCCCGATGCGCCCACGCCGGCCTCTCCGAGGCCGGCCCGGTGGGACGGGACTCACACCCCGGGCACCCGACGCCCCCGTCGGCCCGGGAGCTCCCCTCCCCACGAGGGCACCCGGCGGCGCCGAACCCACCGCAGCTCGTGGCGGGCTCGGGGGCGAGGGCACGGGGCGTGGTCGGGTGCAACCCCGTGGTCTGTTGCTGTCAGACCACCGGCAGGCTGCGCGGGCCCAGGTCCGTGCGGGCCGGGGCCGGGGCCAGGCGGATGGTGGCGCCCAGGACGTGGACCCCCTGGGGGGCGACGATCACCGGTTCCAGGTCGGCGCCGACGACCTCGGGGTGGTCGTCGACCAGCCGCGAGACGCGCAGCAGCAGCTCTTCCAGGGCCTTGGTGTCGACGGGCGTCGTGCCGCGCCAGCCGAAGAGCAGCGGGGCGGTGCGGATGGAGCGGATCTGCTCGGCGGCGTCGCGGTCGGTGACGGGAACGAGCCGGTGGGCCGTGTCGCCGAGCAGCAGGGAGGGCGCCCCGGCCAGCCCGAAGGACAGGACGGCCCCCGCCGCCGGGTCGATCGCGGCCCGTACGACGGTGTCGACCCCGCGCGGCGCCATGGACTGGACGACGAGCCGGGTCTCCTCGGGCTTGCCGAGGAGCTCGGTCAACTCGGCGTATGCCCGGCGCAGTTCCGCTTCGCCGCCCAGGTCGAGCCGGACGCCCCCGAGGTCGGCGCGGTGGCGCAGGTGCGGGGCGGTGGGCTTGAGAGCGACGGGGAAGCCGAGCCGCTGCGCGGCGCGCACCGCGCGGTCGGGGTCGGGCGCCGGGAGCGCGGGCAGCACGGCGATCCCGTACCGGGCGAGGAGCCGCTGGGTGTCGGGGGCGGAGAGGGTGACCGCCCGCGGCCCCTCGGGCGGCGGCGCCAGCCCGGCCCCGTGCGCCTCCAGCAGCACGCCGATGTCGGCCGCGGCCCCGGCCTCGTCGATGTCGTCGTACTCGGGCACGCGCCCCGGCTCGGCCGCGTGCCGCCGCCAGCGGGCGTACCGCGCGGCTTCGGCGAGCGCCCGGACGGCCCGCTCGGCGGCGGGGTAGGCGGGTATCCGTACGGCCGGCGCGGCGCCCTCCGCCGCCCCGGCGCCTTCGTCCGCCGGCTCGGCGAGGGCCTCGGCGAGCCCCGGGATCTCCAGGTGCACGACGGTCACCGGCTTGGCCGCGGGCGAGGCCGCGACGGCCTCGCGCAGTGCCCGCGCGAGGTCGGCCGCGGAGGCGTCCCCGACCCACGGGATGGCGGTGACGACGACGGCGTCGCACTCCTCGTCGGCCAGGACCCCGGCCAGCGCCCTGCGGAAGTCGGCGGGCCGGGCGCCGGTGGTGAGGTCGTACGGGGGCTGCGGGCGCAGGCCGTCCGTGAGGCAGGCGTCGTAGGTGAGCAGGGCGAGGGACTCGGAGTTGCCGAGGATGGCGACGCGCGGCCCGGCGGGCAGCGGCTGGGAGGCGAGGAGCAGCCCGGTGTCGGCGAGCTCGGTGACCGTGTCGACGCGGATGACGCCGGCCTGCCGGAGCAGGTCGGAGACGGTGGCGTCGGGGATCCGGGTGGTGGGCACGGCGTGCCCGGTGGGCGCGGCTCCGCCGTGGCGGGCGCCCTTGACGACGACGACCGGCTTGCGGGCGGCGGTGCGCCGGGCGAGGCGGGTGAACTTGCGGGGGTTGCCGATGGACTCCAGGTACATGAGCACGAGGTCGGTGTCGGGGTCGTCGTGCCAGTACTGCAGGAAGTCGTTGCCGGAGACGTCCGCGCGGTTGCCGGCGGAGACGAAGGTGGAGATACCGACGAGACCGGCGGCGCGCCGGTGGAGCCCGGAGAGCAGGGCGATGCCGATGGCCCCGGACTGACTGAAGAGGCCTATGCGCCCGGCGGCGGGCAGCTCGGGCGACAGGGAGGCGTTGAGGCGGACGCCGTCGGCGGTGTTGATGAGGCCGAAGGCGTTGGGCCCGATGATGCGCATCCCGTAGGAGCGGGCCTGGCGCACCAGCTCGCGCTGGCGCTCGCGCCCGTCGGCGCCGCTCTCGCCGTATCCGGCGGAGAGGACGACGAGGCCCTGGACGCCGTGCTCGCCGCATTCGGCGACGACGGAGGGCACCTGTGCGGCGGGCACGGCCACGACGGCGAGGTCGACGGGCCCGTCGATGCCGAGGACGGAGCGGTGGGCGGGCACGCCCTCGGGGTCGAGCCGGGTGAGGTCCTCGGGGAAGGCGTGGTTGACGGCGTGGACCTGCCCGGTGAAGCCGCCGGCCAGCAGGTCGCGCAGGACGGCCCGCCCCATGCCGCCGGGCGCGCGGCCGGTGCCGACGACGGCCACGGAGCCGGGGGCGAGGAGCCGCTGGACCGAGCGGGCCTCGGCGCGCTGCTCGCGGGCCCGCTGGACGGCGAGGGAGCGGTCGGTGGGCTCCAGGTCCAGTTCGAGGCGGACGACGCCGTCCTCGAAGCTGCGCTTCTGGGTGTAGCCCGCGTCCGTGAACACCTTGATCATCTTGGTGTTGGCGGGCAGCACCTCGGCGGCGAAGCGCCGGATCGCCCGCTCGCGGGCCACGGCCGCGATGTGCTCCAGGAGGGCGGAGGCGACCCCGCGGCCCTGGTGGGCGTCCTGCACGAGGAAGGCGACCTCGGCCTCGTCCGCGGGCTCGGAGGCGGGCATGCCGCGGCCGTCGATGCGGTCGTAGCGCACGGTGGCGATGAACTCGCCGCCGACGGTGGCGGCGAGGCCGACCCTGTCGACGTAGTCGTGATGGGTGAAGCGGTGCACGTCCCGGTCGGAGAGGCGGGGGTAGGGGGCGAAGAAGCGGTAGTACTTCGACTCGTCGGAGACCTGCTCGTAGAAGCTCACCAGGCGCTGGGCGTCGTCGGGGGTGATGGGGCGCAGGTGCGCGGTGCCGCCGTCGCGCAGCACGACGTCGGCTTCCCAGTGGGTGGGGTACGCGTACTCGGGCCCGGACCGCTCCGGCGTCGTCTGCATGGGGCCAGCGTAAGGCCGGGTACGGACATCCGGAGCGCTGCCCGGAGCACTCCGGGCACCGTGAGACACTGGTCTAGACAACCCCTACGACTTGAAGGGCAACACCATGGCTGAGCGCCGCGTCAACGTCGGCTGGGCCGAGGGCCTGCACGCCCGTCCCGCGTCGATCTTCGTCCGTGCGGCGACCGCCGCCGGCGTCCCCGTGACGATCGCCAAGGCCGACGGCAACCCCGTCAACGCCGGTTCCATGCTGGCCGTGCTGGGCCTGGGCGCCCAGGGTGGCGAGGAGATCGTCCTGTCCAGCGACGCCGAGGGCGCCGAGGCCGCTCTGGAGCGCCTGGCGAAGCTGGTCGCCGAGGGTCTCGAGGAGCTCCCGGAGACCGTCTGACTCGACGGAATCGCGCGCGGCGGGGCCGCGGCGGCCGATTGAGGGCCGCCGTGGCCCCGCTGTCGTTTCCCTCGCCGTTTCCCCCCGCCGCTTCCCCCGCCGTTTCCTCATTCGCACCCGGTGCGCTCCCATTCGCACCCCCGCGTGCGCCCGCGTGGAAATCCATGGCATTCCAGCGGTAACAGCCGGGCATTCCTTTGACGGAAGTCCGGCGGGAGATCATTTCCTGCGGTAACGCCGCACGTTAAATCAGGAGCCGGAGATCACCGTGCGCGCCCCCGGTCGCGCATTCCGCGCGCGGGGCGCCGGCACGGAGCGGCGCAGCCGGAATTCCCCGGGCGAGCGGTCCGCGCGGGCCGCCGCGAGGGCCCGGGCCCGCTCGGCGTCGCCGCGGGCGACGGCGTCCACGAGGGCGCCGAGGGCCTCCCAGGTGTCGACGGGGCGCACGGGCGGCTCCGCCGCGTACACCCACGCGATCTTCAGCCGGAGCTGGGTGAGCAGGGCCGCGAGGCTCGGGCTGCCGGACGCCTGGGCGAGGGTCTCGTCGAACCAGTCCCCGAGCGGCCGCAGCTCGCCCGTACGCCCGCCGCGGGCGCGCTCCTGGCCGAGCCGGACCAGACCGCGCAGCACCTTCAGATGCGCCTCCGTACGGCGCTGTGCGGCGCGCGCGGCACCCAGCGGCTCCAGCAGGGCGCGGACCTCCAGCAGATCGGCGGCCTCCTGCTCGGTGGGCTCCGCGACACAGGCGCCCGCGTGCCGCCGGGTGGTCACGAACCCCTCCGAGGCGAGGGTGCGCAACGCCTCGCGCACGGGCACGCGCGAAACGCCGTAGCGCCGCGCGAGGACTTCTTCGGTGAGCCTGCTGCCGGGTGGAAACGTGCCGGAAACAATGTCGTCACGGATCGCCGTGCACACGGCGTGCGCGGAAATGCGACGGCCGCTCTGATGCGCCGCGCCATCGCCGTGGTGCGCTGTGCCATCACCGTTCACGTACGGCCCCGCATGGGTGAACCTCCGCATAACCCCCGCGAAACGCGGCCGATTGACGCCTGTTCAGCGACTCTATTGCAGCCGCCCGCGATTTCCGACGGCGCACGTGAAGTCATCGATATGTTTTGGCCAACACGAGGGTACGACAAAGGCCCCGGCCGGTGGGCCGGGGCCTTCGTGAGGCTGAGGTGCCGCGCGCGGGGGCGCCGGCGGGTGCGTCAGAGGCTGACGCCGTGCTCGCTGAGGTAGGCGACCGGGTCGATGTCGGTGCCGTACGTGGCGCCGGTGCGGGCCTCGAAGTGCAGGTGCGGGCCGGTGACGTTGCCCGTGGCGCCGGAGAGGCCGATCTGCTGGCCGGCGGTGACCGACTGGCCGACGGAGACGTCGATGGACGACAGGTGGCCGTACTGCGTGTAGGTGCCGTCGTTGTGCTTGATGACGACGTTGTTGCCGTAGGCGCCGCCCCAGCCGGCCTCGACGATGGTGCCCGCGCCCACGGACTGCACCGAGGTGCCGGTCGCGGCGTGCATGTCGATGCCGGTGTGGCTGCCGGAGGACCACAGGCCGCTGGAGGCCTTGTAGGACGTGGAGACGTACGAGCCGGCGATCGGCGAGACGAAGGTGTTGAGACGCTTGCGCTCCTGCTCGCGGGCGACGCGCTCCTGCTCCTTGCGCTCGGCCTCGGCCTTGCGCTTGGCCTCGTCCGCGGCCTTCTTGACGTCGGCGGCCTGCTGCTTGGCGGCGGACTCGGCCTCGTGGACGGCGGTGTTCTCGGCTGCGGCGCTGGTCTGGACCTGGGCCTGCTCGCCGATGCGGCCCGCCGTGTCCTCGCCGATGACGACGGCCTGGGTCAGGCCGGTGTCCTCGGTGGGGCGGTGGGTCTCGTCGGGGGAGGCGGCCATCGCCGGGGCGGCGAGGCCCGCCACGACACCGGTGGCGGCGAGGGTGGCTATGCCCGCCGCGTTCGCGCTGACGCGAACGGCGCGGCTCGGCTTGCGGTGCTTCCCGGTGGCACGAGTGAACGCCATTGGTGAGGCTGGTCCTTTCCTTCCCTCTCGCCTACCGGGTTAGCTGACGGGTTCGGAGCAGGAAGGTCTCCTACGGATCCCTCCGGAAAGGGGCCCGATTCACCCCAGGGACACTTGGGTCCCCGGCTCCCCTGGCTCGCGCCGTACGGGGACTCGGCGATGTCTGCCCGGGCCGCGGATGCGACGCACATCTGACGGACAGACGCTTTGACGCTAGACGCCGCCACTTTCGATCGGCAAACAGAAGCCCCATTTTGTGGCCCACGCCACAACGCAGACATGCAACCACTCCGCTAAATCGGACATTTGGCAGGCACACGCGCCTCAGGGGCGCGCGTGCCTGCCGGTTGACGGGCCGCCCGGTGCGGGCGGCCCGCCGGGGGTCAGCCCGTGATCACCGTCACGTCGCCGATGCCGAGGGCCCGGACGGGCTCCTCGATCTGCGCGGCGTCGCCGACGAGCACCGTCACCAGACGGTCGACCGGGAAGGCGCTCACCGCGGCCGCGGTGGCCTCCACCGTGCCCGTGGCGGCGAGGCGCTCGTACAGCTGGGCCTGGAAGTCGTCCGGCAGGTGCTGCTCGACCTGGTCGGCCAGGGTGCCCGCGACGGCCGCCGCCGTCTCGAACTTCAGCGGGGCGACGCCCACCAGGTTCTGCACGGCGGAGTCGCGCTCCTCGTCCGTCAGGCCCTCGGCGGCGAGGGTGCGCAGGACGGTCCACAGGTCCGCGAGCGCCGGGCCGGTGGAGGCGGTGTCCACCGAGCCGCTGATGGCGAGCATGGCGGCGCCGGTGCCCTCCGGAGTGGACAGCAGCACCTGGCCGAAGGCCCGGACGCCGTAGGTGTAGCCCTTCTCCTCGCGCAGGACGCGGTCCAGGCGGGAGGTGAGGGTGCCGCCGAGGCAGTACGTGCCGACGCTCTGCGCGGGCCAGACCCGGTCGTGCCGGTCGGCACCGATGCGGCCGATGAGGAGCTGCGTCTGGACCGCGCCGGGGCGGTCCACGATGACGACGCGGCCGGTGTCGTCCGCGGTGACCGGCTTGAGGGGGTACGGCTCGGCCGGGGAGCCCGTCCAGGCGCCGAGGGAGTCGGCGAGGGCCGCTTCGAGGTCGACCCCGGTGAAGTCGCCGACGACCACGGCGGTCGTGGTGGCGGGGCGGACGTGGGCCTCGTAGAAGGCCCGCACGGAGGCGGCGTCGATGCGGGCGACGGTCTCCTCGGTGCCCTGGCGGGGGCGCGACATCCGCGAGCCGGCCGGGAAGAGCTCCTTGGAGAGCGCCATGGCGGCCCGGCGGGCGGGGTTGGCCAGCTCGTGCGGGATCTCGTCCAGGCGGTTGCCCACCAGGCGCTCGACCTCGTGGTCGGGGAAGGCGGGGGCGCGCAGCGCGTCGGCCACGAGGCCGAGGGCCTTGCCCAGCCGGGAGGCGGGGACCTCCAGGGACAGGCGCACGCCGGGGTGGTCCGCGTGGGCGTCGAGCGTGGCGCCGCAGCGCTCCAGCTCGGCGGTGAACTCCTCGGCGGTGTGCTTGTCGGTGCCCTCGGACAGGGCGCGCGCCATGATGGTGGCGACGCCGTCGAGGCCCTCCGGCTCCGCGGCGAGGGGGGCCACCACGTTGATGTCGACGGCGACGACCTGCTGGCCCGGGCGGTGGCAGCGCAGCACCGTCAGGCCGTTGGGGAGCGTGCCGCGCTCGGGGGCGGGGAAGGCCCAGGGGGCCGCGGGGCCGGCCTGGGGCTGCGGGTGGAACTGCATGGAGGGCTGGGTGGTGTCAGCGGCCACGGCGTCGCTCACTTGGCCGTCTCCTCTTCTTCTTCGGCGTTCTCGTCGGCGGCGGGGGCGACGGCCTCGGTGGGCTCGGTGGGCTCGTACACCAGCACGGCGCGGTTGTCGGGGCGCAGGCGGGCCTGGGCGACCTGCCGCACCTCCTCCGGCGTGATGTCCAGCACGCGCTGCACGGCGGTGAGGGCGAGCTGGGGGTCACCGAACAGCACCGCGAAGCGGCACAGTTCGTCGGCGCGGCCGCTGACGGTGGAGAGGCGGTCCAGCCACTCGCGCTCCAGCTGGGCCTGGGCGCGCTCCATCTCCGCCGGGGTCGGGCCCTCGGCGGCGAAGCGGGCGAGCTCCTCGTCGACGGCGGCCTCGATGGCGGCCACCTCCGCGCCGCCGGACGCCTTGACGTCCAGCCAGCCCAGCGAGGGGGCTCCGGCGAGCCGCAGCAGGCCGAAGCCGGCGGCGACGGCGGAGCGGTCGTGGCGCACCAGGCGGTTGTGCAGGCGGGAGGACTCGCCGCCGCCGAGGACGGTGACGGCCAGGTCGGCGGCGTCGGCCTCGCGGGAGCCGTCCTGCGGGAGGCGGTAGGCGGCCATCATGGCGCGGGCCGGGACCTCCTCCTCGACGACCTGGCGCAGCTCCTCGCCGATGATGTCGGGCAGGCTGCCGTCGCGCGGGGGCTGCTTGCCGTCGTGCGCGGGGATCGAGCCGAAGTACTTCTCGATCCAGGCGAGGGTCTGCTCGGGGTCGATGTCGCCGACGACGGACAGGACGGCGTTGCCCGGGGCGTAGTAGGTGCGGAAGAAGGCGCGGGCGTCCTCCAGGGAGGCCGCGTCGAGGTCGGCCATGGAGCCGATCGGGGTGTGGTGGTACGGGTGGCCGTCCGGGAAGACCATGGCGGTCAGCCGCTCGAAGGCCGTGCCGTAGGGGACGTTGTCGTAGCGCTGGCGGCGCTCGTTCTTGACGACGTCGCGCTGGTTCTCCATCGACTCGTCGTCGAGGGCGGTGAGCAGGGAGCCCATCCGGTCGGCCTCGAGCCACAGGGCCAGCTCCAGCTGGTGGGCCGGCATGGTCTCGAAGTAGTTGGTGCGCTCGAAGCTGGTGGTGCCGTTGAGGGAGCCGCCGGCGCCCTGAACCAGCTCGAAATGGCCGTTCCCCTTGACCTGTGCCGAGCCCTGGAACATAAGGTGCTCGAAGAGGTGGGCGAGGCCGGTGCGGCCCTTGACCTCATGGCGCGAGCCGACGTCGTACCAGAGGCAGACGGCGGCGACCGGGGTCAGATGGTCTTCGGAGAGCACCACCCGCAGGCCGTTGGCCAGGCGGTGCTCGGTCGCTGTGAGGCCGCCGGTACCGGCCTGTTGCGTGGCCGTGTGACCCATGGGCATGTACGTCCCTTCGATCGCTTGAAATCTCGCGCCGGTGCGCGATGACTCGCGTGATGAGCAGTGCTGTCACTGTATGCAAGCGCGCTGACATCCGGCGAAGTTCCCGGCGCGGTGCCCCCTTACGGACGGGTCGTGTCCGGTGTTGTCAGTGGCGCGGTCCACAATGGTCCGCGTCAGCACCCTGCCTCGGCAATCGATCGAAGGAGCCGCAGCCGCGATGGCCCGCCGCAGCACGAAGACCCCGCCGCCGGAGAACTTCGAGGAGCGCATCCTCGACATCGACGTCGTCGACGAGATGCAGGGTTCCTTCCTCGAGTACGCCTACTCCGTCATCTACTCCCGGGCCCTGCCCGACGCGCGCGACGGTCTCAAGCCGGTCCACCGCCGGATCCTCTTCCAGATGAACGAGATGGGCCTGCGCCCCGACCGCGGCTACGTGAAGTGCGCCCGCGTCGTGGGCGAGGTGATGGGCAAGCTCCACCCGCACGGTGACGCCTCCATCTACGACGCCCTGGTGCGCATGGCGCAGCCGTTCTCCATGCGCGTGCCGCTGGTCGACGGCCACGGCAACTTCGGCTCCCTCGGCAATGACGACCCGCCCGCGGCCATGCGCTACACCGAGGCCCGGATGGCGTCGGCGACGTCCCTGATGACGGAGTCGATCGACGAGGACACCGTCGATTTCACGCCGAACTACGACGGCAGCGAGCAGGAGCCCGTGGCCCTGCCGGCCGCCTATCCCAACCTCCTGGTCAACGGCTCGTCCGGCATCGCGGTCGGCATGGCGACGAACATGCCGCCGCACAACCTCGGCGAGGTCATCGCGGCCGCCCGGCACCTGATCAAGCACCCGGGCGCCGACCTCGACACGCTGATGAAGTTCATCCCCGGCCCGGACCTGCCGACGGGCGGCCGGATCGTCGGCCTCGGCGGCGTGCGCGACGCCTACGAGACGGGCCGCGGCACGTTCAAGATCCGGGCGACCGTCTCGGTGGAGACCGTGACGGCCCGCCGCAAGGGCCTGGTCGTCACCGAGCTGCCCTTCACCGTCGGCCCCGAGAAGGTCGTCTCCAAGATCAAGGACCTGGTCGGCTCGAAGAAGCTCCAGGGCATCGCCGACGTCAAGGACCTCACCGACCGCGCCCACGGCCTGCGCCTGGTCATCGAGATCAAGAACGGCTTCAACCCCGAGGCCGTCCTGGAGCAGCTCTACAAGCTCACGCCGATGGAGGAGTCCTTCGGCATCAACAACGTCGCCCTGGTCGACGGCCAGCCGCTGACCCTGGGCCTCAAGGAGCTCCTGGAGGTCTACGTCGACCACCGCTTCGAGGTGGTGCGGCGGCGCAGCGAGTTCCGGCGCGGCAAGCGGCGCGACCGGCTGCACCTGGCCGAAGGCCTCCTGGTGGCCCTGCTCGACATCGACGAGGTCATCAGGATCATTCGATCGAGTGAGAACGCGGCGGAGGCCAAGCAGGCCCTCATCGCCCGGTTCTCCCTCTCCGAGGTGCAGACGCAGTACATCCTGGACACGCCGCTGCGCCGCCTGACGAAGTTCGACCGCGTCGAGCTCGAGGCGGAGCGCGACAAGCTCACCGGGGAGATCGAGGAGCTGACGCGGATCCTGGAGTCCGACGCGGAGCTGCGCAAGCTGGTCTCGGGCGAACTGGCCGATGTCGCGAAGAAGTTCGGCACCGACCGCCGCACGGTCCTGCTGGAGTCGGCGGGTGCCCCGGCGTCCGCGGTCCCGCTGCAGGTCGCCGACGACCCGTGCCGCGTGCTGATGTCCTCCACCGGCCTGCTGGCCCGCACGGCCACCGGCGAGCCCTTCCCGCCCGCCGCGGGCGAGGCCAAACGCGTCAAGCACGACGTGATCGCCTCCGCCGTGCCGGCCACGGCCCTGGGCGAGGTGGGCGCGGTGACGTCGGCCGGGCGTCTGCTGCGGATGCGGGTGATCGACCTGCCGCAGCTTCCGGAGACGGCGGCGGCGCCCACCCTGTCGGGCGGCGCGCCGGTGTCGGAGTTCCTGACGCTGGAGGACGGCGAGACGGTCGTCTGCCTGACCACGCTGGACGAGTCCTCGCCGGGTCTCGCGATCGGTACGGAGCAGGGCGTCGTCAAGCGCGTGGTCCCCGACTATCCGGCCAACAAGGACGAGCTGGAGGTCATCGGCCTCAAGGACGGCGACCGCATCGTCGGCGCCGCCGAGCTGCGGACGGGCGAGGAGGACCTGGTCTTCGTCACCGACGACGCCCAGCTGCTGCGCTATCCGGCCTCGCAGGTGCGGCCGCAGGGGCGGCCCGCGGGCGGCATGGCGGGCATCAAGCTCTCCTCGGGCGCGAAGGTGATCTCCTTCACCGCCATCGACCCGGCGGCCGACGCGGTGGTGTTCACCCAGGCCGGTACGCGGGGCACCCTGCTGGGCGCCTCGGAAGGCACGGCGAAGCTGACCCCCTTCGACCAGTACCCGCGCAAGGGCCGGGCGACGGGCGGCGTGCGCTGCCAGCGCTTCCTGAAGGGCGAGGACTGCCTGGTCATGGCCTGGGCGGGGGCCGCCCCGGCGCGGGCGGCGGATGCGAAGGGCGCCCCGGCGGAGCTGCCGGAGGCCGACCCGCGGCGGGACGGCTCGGGCACTCCCCTGGCGAAGCCGGTGAAGGCGGTGGCGGGCCCGGTGTAAGCGGCACGAGGGCGGGGGCGCTGCGAGCGCCCCCGTCAGCCCTGCGCGTACCGCAGGACGCCCCACATGGCGTGTTCCTCCGCCGGGGACGCCCCCTCGGTGACGCGGCAGCGGTCCAGCCCGGCCCGCAGGGCCTCCGTGTCCACGCCCCGGCCGATCAGGACGAGCTGGGTGAGCCGTTCCTCGGCCCGTGCCCAGGAGGAGCGGTAGAAGCGCAGGAAGTCGCCCACGGCGTGGACGGTGAACTTGTGCTTGTGCCCGGCTATGCCGAAGTACACGAAGCCCTTGATCCGGTAGAGGCCCTCCGGGCGGCTGTCGAGGAACTCCATCAGCCGCCGCGGGTCCATGGGCTCTTCGGAGACGAACTCGACGCTCTCGTAGGCGGCGTGCAGGTGTCCGCCGTGGCCGCAGCCGTCAGGGCAGGCGTGGCCGTGGTCCTCGTGCCCGTGGGCGTCCTGCTCGTCGTCGGCGGACAGGTCCTCGAAGGACAGCTGCCGCGTCGTCGAGGGGTCGTCCTCGCGCGGCTTGCGGTCGAAGAGCAGCTCGGGGTCGATGCGCCCGTAGGAGGCGGGCACGACGGGCGTGCCGGGGCCGAGCCCGGCCAGCGTGCCGAGGATCTCCGCGCGGGCCTCGTCGCCGACCCTGTCGGCCTTGTTGAGGACGACGAGGTCGGCGATGGCCACGTGCCGGTCGAGCTCCGGGTGCCGGGCGCGGGTGGCGGCGAACTCGGCCGCGTCGACCACCTCGACGAGGCCGCCGTAGACGATGTCCTTGTTGTCGCTGGCGAGGATCATCCGGATGACCTCCTGCGGCTCCGCCAGGCCGCTGGCCTCGATGACGATGACGTCGATGCGGGCCGTGGGGCGGGAGAGCCGGTCGAGGAAGCCGTCGAGCTCGCTGGTGTCGACGGCGCAGCACAGGCATCCGTTGCCGAGCGAGACCATCGAGTCGACCTGGCCGGCGACGCTCATGGCGTCGATCTCGATGCTGCCGAAGTCGTTGACGATCGCCCCGATGCGGGTGCCCCCGCTTCTCCCCAGGAGGTGGTTGAGGAGCGTGGTCTTGCCCGACCCCAGGAATCCTGCGAGAACGATGACCGGGATCTGTCGCTTGGCCACGGGGGGCGCCTCCATCGTCAGTCGAGCACGGCGGGGACCGGCTGGGGCGGGGGCGGGCCCACGTACCGGGCCGCCGGGCGGATGATCTTGGAGTCGTCCGCCTGCTCCAGGATATTGGCGCTCCAGCCGACGACGCGGGCCGCGCAGAAGGTGGGGGTGAACATCTCGCGCGGCAACCCGCACAGCTCCATGACGACGCCCGCGTAGAACTCGACGTTGGTGTGGAGCTCCCGGCCGGGCTTGAGCTCGGCGAGGATCGCCTCGACCCGGCCCTCGACCTCGACGGCGAAGTCCACGAGGTCCCCGCCGAACTCCCGGGCGATCTCGCGGAGCATCCGGGAGCGGGGGTCCTCGGTGCGGTAGACGGGGTGCCCGAAGCCCATGATCCGTTCGCCCGCGAGGACGCGCTCGCGGATCCAGGAGTCGATGCGGTCGGGCGTGCCGATGGCGTCGAGGGTGTCGAGCGCCCGGCTGGGGGCTCCGCCGTGCAGCGGGCCGGAGAGCGCGCCGATCGCACCGCACAGGCAGGCGGCCAGGTCCGCGCCGGTGGAGGCGATGACGCGAGCGGTGAACGTCGAGGCGTTGAAGCCGTGGTCAATGGTGGAGACGAGGTACCGCTCCACGGCCCGGGCCTTTCGGGCGTCGGGCTCGGCTCCGGTGAGCATGTAGAGGTAGTTGGCGGCGTGCGGCAGGTCGTCGCGCGGCTCCACGGGCTCCAGGCCCTGCCCGAGCCGGTGGAGGGCCGTGAGCAGGGTGGGCACGGCGGCGCAGGCGGCGAGGGCGGCGGCCTCGCGCCCGTCGGCGTCGGTGTCGTACAGCGGGCGGAGCCCGGACGAGGCTCCGAGGAGGGACAGCGCGGTGCGCAGCCCCGCCAGCGGGCCGGAGGCCGCACCGGCGCGGGCGATGCCCGGCAGGGCGTCCCGCACGTCCTGCGGGAGCCGGCGCAGGGCCGCGGTCTCGGCGGCGAAGCGGGCGCGCTGCTGCGCGTCCGGCAGGGAGCCGCGGAACATCAGGTGCCAGACGTCCTCGAAGGACCGGCTCCCGGCGAGTTCGACGGCCGAGTACTGGCGGTAGTGGTAGAAGCCCTCCCGGCCGCGGACGTCGCCGAGGGCGGTGTCGGTGACGACGACGCCGGCGAGTCCACGGGGCACTTCGGTGATCGGCATGGCTGTCCCCTGATCCGTGTGCAGTGGTCGATGTCCAGTGATCGACTGATCGACGTTTTCGGTGATCGATCAAATCTTGATCCGACTGTCCATGCTTGACTCAATAGTTGTCAATGTTGATTCTCATCAACATACGGAGGTGGATAGCGTGTCCCCATGGCGGAGCAGAGAACGAAGGACGGGGCGGCCGGCGGCGCGGAGGGCGGCGCCCCCGGCGGCGAGCGGCTGACCACCCGCGAGGTCGCCGAGCGGCTCGGCGTGAAGCCCGAGACGGTCTACGCGTACGTGAGCCGCGGCCAGCTCACCAGCCGCCGCGGCCCCGGCGGGCGCGGCAGCACCTTCGACGCGCGCGAGGTCGACGCCCTCGTGCGGCGCGGACGGCGCGAGACGGCGTTCGGCGGCGAGACGGCGATCCGTACGGGCATCACGCTCATCGAGAAGGACCGGTACTTCTACCGCGGCGTGGACGCCGTCGCCCTCGCGGAGCGGTACGGCTACGAGGAGGTCGCGGAGTGGCTGTGGACCGGCAGGCTGCGGCCCGGCACCCGGTTCACCGCCCCCGAGGACGGCCTGATCGCGGCGCTCCGCGCGGTGAGCGCCATGCCCGCGCACAGCGGCCCGACCGACCGGCTGCGGGTGGCGGCGATCGCGGCGGCCGCCGCCGACCCGATGCGCTTCGACCTGTCCCCCGAGGCCGTACTGGGCACCGCGCGCGGCCTGATCCCGACGCTGGTCGACGCCCTGCCGGCCGCCGGGCGGCTGCCCCGGGCGGAGGACGGCGGCGTCCCGCTCACCCGCCGGCTGTGGTCCCGGCTGACCGCGCAGGCGCCCGACGAGGCGTCACTGGGCGCCCTGGAGGCGGCTCTCGTGCTGCTCATCGACCACGACCTGGCCGCGTCCACGCTCGCCGTACGGGTGGCCGCCTCGGCCCGCTCCCACCCCTACGCCGCGGTTTCGGCCGGACTCGGGGTGATGGAGGGCCCGCTGCACGGCGCGGCGAGCGGCCTGGCGCACCGGATGCTGACGGAGGTGCTGCAGCGGGGCAGCGCCGGGGCGGTCGTCGCCGACCACCTGCGCGGAGGGCGCCGCGTGCCGGGCCTCGGCCACCGGCTCTACCCGGGGCCCGACCCCCGTGCCGACGCCCTGTTCGCGCGGCTGGAATCCGTACCGGCGGCCGCGGACGCCCTGGAAGCGGCGCGCGAGGTCGAGGCCACGACGGCCCGGCACGTGGCCCTGCACGCCAACGTGGATCTCGCCCTGGCCGTTCTGTCGGTCTCCGCGGAGATGCCGCCCGAAGCCGGGGAGACGGTGTTCGCGGTGGCGCGTACGGCCGGCTGGATCGCGCACGCCCTGGAGGAGTACACGGAGCGTCCGCTCCGGATGCGCCCCACGGGCGCCTACTCGGGCCCCAGGCCGCCCCAGCCCATGCCGTGAGCTTCACCCCTCTCCGCAGTGCGCCGCACGATCAGCGGCAACTCAGGTTAGGCTTACCTTCGTGAGTACGTGTGCGACCGCCTCCCGCTACCTGTCCGAGCCGCTGGCCGGCACCGCCGCCACGGCGCGGACGTGGCTGCTCGTCGAGCAGCCGGGGCCCTGGGGGGCGGACGCGCTGACCGCGAGCCACCTCGACCCCGCCGTCGGGCGGGCGCTGGACGCGGCGGCAGAGGGCACGGGCGTGCGGATCGCCCTGATCCGCCGCCCCGGCCGGCACGCCGACTGCCACCAGCCCGGCGCCCACCGGGTGTTCGCCGCCCACACCGCCCCGGGCCGCTCCTGGATCCGCACCACCGCGGTCACCGACCCCGCGGAGCTGACCCGGCTGGACTTCGCCGCGCTCGGCGCGGGCGAGCACGACGGCCTGTGGGAGGCCTACGAGGGCGACCCGCTGGTGTTCGTGTGCACCAACGGCAAGCGCGACCGCTGCTGCGCACTGCTGGGCCGCCCCCTGGCCGCCGAACTGGCCGCCTCCGGAGCGGAGGCCTGGGAGGTCACCCACATCGGCGGCCACCGCTTCTCCCCCACCCTCTTCGTCCTCCCCTACGGCTACGCCTACGGCCGCGTCACCGCCCACGGCGTCAAGGAGGTGCTGGAGGCCGTCCGCGACCGCCGCATCGTCACCGGTGACTGCCGGGGACGCTCCGCGTGGGAACGCCCGGCCCAGGCCGCCGAGCTCGCGGTGCGCGAACTGACCGGCGAGGAGGGCGCGGACGCCCTCGACGTGACGCGCACCGAGGGGGCGGCGCCCCACTGGTCGGTGACCGTCACCCACACCGACGGCCGCTCCTGGCGGGTGGCCGTCGAGCAAGGGGCCGCGGAACCACCGCGCCCGGAGAGCTGCGGCCGGGCGCCGGGCATACCGGCGCGGATGGACGTGGGAGCCGTCGTCCCCCTCTCCTGAGGGCCGGGAAACCTCCCGCGGGCCGCGGAGGCTTCGGCAGGGGTTACCCCGCCTTCTTCACGAACTCCGTGGTGTAGGTCTTCTCCAGGTCCACCTTGGCGTCCTTGAGCGCCGGGTTGAAGGACTTCAGGACCTGGTGAACGGTCTTCGGCCCGTCCTCGGGCATCACACCGTCCTTGGTGAACATCGGCAGCGTGTTCTTGATCGCCTCGATGTAGAGGTCCTTGCCGCCCTTGGCGTAGTCCTCGGGCATCTTGGCCGCGATCTCCTCCGGCGTGTGCTCGGACATCCACCCGAGGGTCTTCACGAAGGCGTTGGCGAGCTTCTGCACCACGTCCTTGTGGTCGTTGACCCAACCGGTGTTCATGTACAGGCTGGAGGCCGGGTAGAGGCCGCCGAGCGCCTTCCGGGACCCTTCGGGCGTCCGCATGTCGACGAGCACCTTGCCCGCGTCCTTGGCGAGGATCTGCGCCACGGTCGGGTCGGTCGTCATGCCGCCGTCGATGGCGCCCTGCTGGAGCGCGGAGATGAAGGTCTGGCCGGCGCCGACGGCCACGGGCGTGAAGTCACTGACCTTCACCCCGTTCTTCACCGCCAGGTACTTCGTGAGGAAGTCGGTGGAGGAGCCGAGCCCGGTCACGCCGAGCTTCTTGCCCTTGAAGTCCTTGGGCGAGGTCAGGTCGCCCACGGCCTTCTTGGAGACGATCTCCACCTCCCCCGGCGTCTGCGCGAGCTGCACGACGGACTCCACCTGCTTGCCCTTCACCTGCAGGTCGAGCGTGTGGTCGTAGAAGCCCACGACGCCCTGGACGTCGCCGGAGACCAGGGACGTGGTGGCCTGCACGCCCGCGGGCTCGGTGAGCAGGTCGACGGTCACCCCCTCGTCCTGGAAGTAGCCGAGCCGCTGGGTGAGGACCGCCGGCATGTAGATGACCTTGTCCAGGCCGCCCACCATGATCCTGACGACGTCGCCCTTCGCCGCCTCCAGCGCGGAGCTCCGCTTGTTGGTCGAGGCATCGTCGGCACACCCGGCCAGGGTCAGGCACATCGCCGCCGCGAGGGCGCCCACGCGGGCACCGGCGGTCTTGCTGAACGTACGCATCGCTGTTCCTTACGGTCGGAAGTTCGTAGGAGACACAAGGGATGTGCAGGGGGTGGGGTGAGGGTGGGGGATGTGCGGGGCGCCGTGCGGCCGGGTCTCGGGCCGGGCGTCACTCTCCCGCGCCGGAGCCGCCCGGCTTCCAGCGGAAGAGCCTCTTCTCGGCGAAGGTCAGCAGCCCTTCGGCGAGCAGCGCGACGACGGCGAGGATGGCCATGGCCGCGTATACGCCCGCCGTGTTGAAGGTTCCCTGCGAGGCGGAGATCAGCAGTCCGATCCCCTTCGCCGCGCCGAGGTACTCGCCGACGATCGCGCCGATGAGCGCGAAACCGAAGCTGACGTGCAGGCTGGTGAAGATCCAGGAGGTCGCGGAGGGGATGACGACCTGCAGCGTCACCCGCCGGTTGCTCGCGCCCAGGATGCGGGCGTTGGCCACCAGATTGCGGTCGACCTCGCGGGCGCCCTGGAAGGCGTTGAAGAACACGGGGAAGAAGACCAGGACGACTGCCGAGGCGACCTTGGACGCCGGCCCCAGCCCGAAGAGGATCAGGAAGACCGGCACGAGGGCGATCCTCGGCAGCGCGTTGAGGACCTTGATGTACGGGCTGAGGACGTCGGCCAGGAAGCGCACCCGGCCCAGCACGATCCCGAGCACCACGCCACCGGTCACGCCGAACACCCAGCCCAGGAGGGCCTCGTAGAGCGTGTACCAGATCTGCTCGCCCAGCGACCCCTGCGGAGTGCCGTGGAGCGTCCACTGGACGATCTGGTCCCAGATCTTCGACGGCATGGAGAAGTTGAACGGATCGATGACGTTGTTGCGTGCCATCAACTCCCAGGCGCCCAGCACGACGACGAGGACCAGCGCCCGCGCCGCGTACACGGTCAGCTTGCGCCGGCGAACGGCCTTCGCGCGGGCCGCGGTCCGGCTGAGCTTCAGGGAGATGGGAGCACCGACGGACTCGGCGGACTCAAGCGACACGGGAGGCACCCCTCTCACGGGTGATGCGGACCTCTTCACCGAGGGATGACCAGATCTCGCGGTAGATCTCCACGAACTCCGCCACCAGGCGCACGGATTCGACCTTGCGCGGCCGGGGCAGCCGGACCGGGAAGACCTCCTTGACGGTGGCCGGGCCGGCGGTCATCACGACGACCTTGTCGGCGAGGGAGATCGCCTCCTCCAGGTCGTGGGTGACGAAGATGACGGAAGCGGCCCGTCCGCCGGGGCGGGAGCCGCCCCACAGCTCCAGGAGCTCGTCCGACATCAGGGCCCTGGTCTGTACGTCGAGCGCCGAGAAGGGCTCGTCCATCAGCAGGATCTCCGGGTCGCCCACGAAGGTCTGGGCGAGGGCGACGCGCTTGCGCTGGCCGCCGGAGAGCTGGTGCGGATAGCGGTCGGTGAAGGCCGCGAGCCCCACCCGGCCGAGCCATTCGCGCGCCCGGTCCCGCGCCTCGGCCTTGGGTACCCCGCGGAAGCGCGGTCCGGCCATGACATTGGACAGCACCGTGCGCCAGGGGAAGACGGCGTCCTGCTGGAAGACGAAGCCGACTTCCGGCCGGATGCCGGTCACGGGTTCGCCACCGATCAGCACCTCGCCCTCGGTCGGCTCCTCCAGGCCGCTGACCAGGGTGAGCGTGGTGGACTTCCCGCAGCCCGTGGGGCCGACGACGGCCACGAACTCGCCTTGCTCCACGGTCAGATCGAGATCCCGTACCGCCGTGTGCGAGGCGCCCGAGGGCGTACGGAACACCTTGCTCGCTCCGCGCAGCTCGATCGCCGGGGTGTGGCCCGGCGGGGTGCCGCTGATCATCCTTGCCGCCTCCTCTGTGCAGGTTTCCGGCCATGGGGGTGGCCGGTGGTGGAGGCTAGATGTGGCACATGGCGCGCAGACAGCCTTGTGAGCGCTGTGCGGCTTCAGCGCACGAACCCTGTTCTGCTCGTTTTGCTCGCGGTAGAACAACGAAAGCGCCACGGAACCGGCACAGGGGGTCAGGACCGGCTACGTTCGGTCCACAGCGCGGAAACGGAACGGCGCTGAAGCGGAGCCGAACACTCCGGTAAGCGGCCGACCGGTCACCCGGCCGGAGGACGACATCAGGACGAGAAGGAGAGGGGGACACGCATGCGCCCCCGCTGGCCCCGCCGCGTCTTCGCCCAGGTCCTGCTGGTCCAGCTGCTGATCATCACCGGAGTGGCCGGGCTCGCCGCCGGTCTCTTCCTCGCCCCCCTCGCGACGCAGCTCGACGACCAGGCCGAGCGCCGCGCACTGGCCATCGCCCAGGCCACGGCCGCCCAGCCCGGCATCGCGCACAGCCTGCTGGCCGGGCCGCCCTCCCCCGACGGCCAAGTACAGGCCGACGCCGAGCGCATCCGGCTCGCCACCGGGGCGAGTTACGTCGTGGTCGTCGACACCCGCGGCATCCGCTACTCCCACACCGTCCCCGCACGGATCGGGCAGCGCGTCAGCACCGACCCCGGCCGGGCCCTCGACGGGCAGGAGTGGACGGGCATCGGAAGCGGCACCCTCGGCCGCTCCGCGCGCGGCAAAGTGCCCCTGCGCGACGGAGAGGGCGCCATCGTGGGCGCCGTCTCCGTCGGCATCGCCTACGACAACGTGCACGCACTGCTGCTGCGCGCCGTACCGGGCATCCTCATGTACGCGGGTGCGGCCCTCGGTGTCGGGGCGCTCGCCGCGCTCGCCGTCTCCCGCAGGCTCCGCAAGCGGACCCACGGCATCGAACTCACCGAGATCTCCGCCCTCCTGGGCGAGCGCGAAGCCATGCTGCACGGCATCCGCGAGGGCGTCGTCGCCCTCGACCGGCACGGGCGCGTCCGCCTGCTCAACGACGCGGCCGCGCGCCTGCTGGGCATCGGCCAGGACGCCATCGGCCACCCCCTCGACCGCGTCCTGCCACCGGGCCGCACCACGGACGTGCTGGCCGGCCGCGTCACGGGCACCGACCTGCTGACCGTCCGGGACGGGCGGGTGCTCGTCGTCAACCGCAGGGACACCGCCGCCGGCGGCACCGTGGCGACGCTGCGCGACCGCACCGAGCTCGAACAGCTCCGCCGCGAGCTCGACGGCACCCGCGGCCTGACCGACGCGCTGCGCGCCCAGGACCACGAGCACGCCAACCGCCTGCACACCATCGTCGGGCTGCTGGAACTGGGCCTGTACGAGGAGGCGGCGGACTTCGTCGCGGAGGTGACCGGGGCCCACCGGGCGACGGCCGAGCAGGTCACCGAGCGCGTCCGCGACCCGCTGGTGAGCGCCCTGCTGGTGGGCAAGAGCGCGGTCGCGGCGGAGCGCGGCGTCGCGCTGCGGGTGAGCCCGGCGACCCGGCTGCCCGACCGGGTCGTCGACCCGCGCGACCTCGTCACCGTGCTCGGCAACCTCGTGGACAACGCCTTGGACGCAACGGCGGGCGCGACGACCGGAGCGACGACCGGCCCGGGAGACGCAGAGGGCGCGGCGGGCGCGGGGGACGTGGCCGGCACGGAGGGCGCGCGGGGCCCGTCCCACGACGCGCCGTTCGTGGAAGTGGAGCTGCGGGCCGTGGGGGACACGCTCGTCGTCCGGGTGGCGGACAACGGCCCCGGCGTACCGGCCGCGGTCCGCGAACTGGTCTTCACCGACGGCTGGTCCACCAAGGAGGCCGTCCCGCACCGCCGCCGGGGCCTCGGCCTCTCGCTCGTCCGGCGGCTGGCCGAGCGCTACGGCGGCTCGGTACGGGCCGGCGAACGGGACGGCGGCGGCGCCGTGTTCACCGTGGAACTGCCCGAAGCGCTGCGTTTACCTGCCCACCCGGCCCTTCCGGCCCACTCAGCCCACTCGAAGGGGTGACCGATGATCGAGGTCCTGGTCGTGGACGACGACTTCCGCGTCGCCGAGATCAACGCCGCGTACGTGGCGCGGGTTCCCGGCTTCCGCGTCGGCGCCAAGGCGCACAACGCCGCGCAGGCCATGGCCGTTCTGGAGAAGGGCGGCATCGACCTGGTGCTGCTGGACCACTTCCTCCCGGACGAGACCGGCCTGGGGCTGGTCCGCCGGCTGCGGCAGCTCGGCGACCTCACCGACGTGATCATGGTGACGGCGTCGCGCGACGTGGCGACCGTCCAGGCCGCCATGCGCTACGGGGCCCTGCAGTACCTGGTCAAGCCGTTCACCTTCCCCGGCCTACGGGTGAAGCTGGAGGCGTACGCCCAGCTGCGCCGGACCCTCGACGACGCGCAGGAAGCGGGGCAGGACCAGGTCGACCGGATCTTCGGCACCCTGCGCACGGCGGCCACCAGCACGCCGCTGCCCAAGGGGCACTCGGCGCCCACGGCCGAACTGATACGGCAGGTCCTCTCCGACGCCGCGGCCCCGCTGTCCGCGCACGAGGTCGCGGCCCGGTCGGGGCTGAGCCGCTCGACGGCGCAGCGCTACCTGAAGCGGCTGGAGGAGTCGGGGCGGCTGAGCCTGACCCTCAAGTACGGCGAGACGGGGCGCCCGGAGCACCGCTACGCATGGACGGGGCGGTAGCTGCGCCGCTCCGCAGCCCGCTGGGGCGCACGCTGCCCGTCCGCTCACCGCCCGGCCGCTTACCGCCCTGTCGCTCACCGCGTGGCGTCGGTGCGGCTCCGCCGGAGGCATCACGCGGCGCCCGCTCCGGTCAGCGAGCGCACTTCCGTCTCGGCGTGGCCGCCGGCGTCGGCCGGTTCGGCCGAGGTCACCGTGCCGAGCCAGCCGGCGAGGAAGCCCAGGGGGACGGAGACGAGGCCGGGGTTCTCCAGCGGGAAGAAGGCGAAGTCCGCGCCGGGGAAGACCGCGCCCGGCCCGCCGGAGACGACCGGCGAGAGGACGACGAGCACGACCGCCGGGACCAGGCCTCCGTAGACGGACCAGACGGCGCCGCGGGTGGTGAACCGCCGCCAGAAGAGCGTGTAGAGGAGCACGGGCAGGTTCGCGGAGGCCGCGACGGCGAAGGCGAGCCCCACCAGGAAGGCGACGTTGAGGTCCTGGGCCAGCAGCCCCAGCCCGATGGCCACCGCGCCGGTGCCGGCGGCCGCGACGCGCGCGACCGCCACCTCGCTGCGGGGCGTACGGGCACGGCGGCTCAGCGTCCGGTACAGGTCGTGGGCGACCGAGGCCGAGGAGGCCAGCGTGATCCCGGCGACGACCGCCAGGATCGTGGCGAACGCGACGGCGGCGACCACGGCGAAGAGGACCGTGCCGCCGGTGGACCCGGCACCGCCGCCCAGGTCGAGGGCGAGCAGCGGCACGGCGTTGTTCCCGGCGGGGCCCGCGGCCCGTACGGCGTCCGAGCCGAGGATCGCGGCGGCGCCGAACCCGAGCACGATGGTCATCAGGTAGAAGCCGCCGATGAGCCCGATGGACCAGACGACCGAGCGGCGGGCGGCGCGGGCGGTGGGCACCGTGTAGAAGCGCGAGAGGATGTGCGGCAGCCCGGCGGTGCCGAGGACGAGCGCGAGGCCGAGGCTCACGAAGTCCAGCCGGGAGATCCAGCCGCCGCCGTACTTCAGCCCGGGGGCGAGGAAGGCCTGACCGTGGCCGCTGCGGCCGGCCGCCGTGGTGAGCAGGGCGGAGAGGTCGCCGTGGAAGCGCACGAGGACGAGAACGGTGAGGGTGACCGTGCCGCCCAGCAGCAGGACCGCCTTGACGATCTGGATCCAGGTGGCGGCCCGCATGCCGCCGAGGGTGATGTAGACGACCATCAGCACGCCGACGCCGACGACGGTCCAGGCGCGGGCGCCCGCGCCGGTGCCGCCCAGCAGCAGCGTCATCAGGCTGCCCGCGCCGACCATCTGGGCGACGAGGTAGAGCACGGAGACGGTGACGGAGGAGGTTCCGGTCGCGATCCGGACCGGGCGCTCGCGCAGCCGGGTGACCAGGACGTCCGCCAGGGTGAACCGTCCGCAGTTGCGGACGAGTTCGGCGACGAGGAACAGCACGACGAGCCAGGCGACGAGGAAGCCGACGGTGTAGAGCATGCCGTCGTAGCCGTAGAGGGCGATGAGGCCGGTGACGCCGAGGAAGGAGGCGGCGGACATGTAGTCGCCCGCGATGGCGAAACCGTTCTCCAGGGGGCTGAAGAGCCGGCCGCCCGCGTAGAACTCCTCCGGCGAGCCACGGCGCTCACGGCCCACCCAGGTGGTGATGGCCAGCGTGACGAGGACGAAGGCGCAGAACAGCGCGAGGGCAAGAAAGTGGTGAGTACCCGTCATACCCGCTCGCTCCGGGTACGGACCGGTCGGGCGCCGCAGCGCGGCTCCCCCGGGTGCGTCTGCTCCTGGCCGGCCTGCTTCTGGCGGGTCCGTTCCCGGCAGATCTGCTCCTGGCGGGTCTCCAGGGTGACCGCCCAGCGCAGCTCCAGCGCCGCCTGGTCCCGGTACAGCCGCGCGTGGCGGGCATAGGCCCAGGTCAGCAGGAACGTCGTGACGAACTGGGCGAGCCCGGCGAGCATGGCGACATTGAGCGCGCCCGCCACCGGCCGGGCCATCAGCCCGGGGGCTGCCGTGGCCGTCACCACGTACGCCAGGTACCACAGCAGGAAGCCGGCGACTGCCGGGAAGGCGAACCGGCGGTAGCGGCTGCGCACTTCCCGGAAGTCCGCACTGCGCTGGACCTCGCTGTAGACCTCCGGCGCGGAGAGCACCCGGACCGGCTGAATCGTTCCGGCACCGGGGCTTCCGGTACTGCCTCTGTCGTGTTTCTCCACCGCACTCTCCTTGGGTCGCCGAGCCCGGCCGACCGCTGCCCGGTTGACCGCCGTCACCCGCCGCCGAGGACCCAAGGATGGACAGAACGCCGGGATGCGAGCCCGGCCGTCGCCCTGACGTTCACCCCATCAGGTGATGGATGACTCCGGGGGCCGTGCGATGCCGTGCTGGAAGGCGTAGCGCATGGCCTGGGCCCGGTCCCGCGCCCCCGTCTTGGCGAAGAGGTTGTTGATGTGTGTCTTGACCGTCGCCGTACTCACGTGCAGCCTCCGGGCGATCTCGGCATTGGACAGGCCGTCGGCGACCAGCGCCAGCACCTCCGCCTCGCGCGCCGTGAGCCCATCCGGGAGCTCCCGGCGGAGCGGGACCGAGCGGGGGGATGCGAAGGGGGCAGCAGCAGCGGGGTGCGTACCGCCCGCTCCTCCCGCGGCGGCGACCGCGGGATCCGAGAGCCGCTCCAGGAGGCGCCGCTGGATGTTCGGCGACAGCCCCGCCTCTCCCGACATCACGTGCCGGACGGCCCGGACGATCTCCTCACCGCCCGCGTCCTTGGTGAGGTAGCCGCGCGCCCCGGCCCGGAGCGCCGGGAAGAGCGAGTCGTCGTCGGCGTAGGTGGTGAGGACGACGACGTGAGTGGCCGGGTGGCGGGCCCGGATGCGCCGGGTCGCCTCCACTCCGTCGCAGCGCGGCATGCGCAGGTCCATCAGTACGACGTCCGGGGCGTGCTCGGCGACGAGCCGTACGGCCTCCTCCCCGTCGGCCGCCGCCCCGACGACCTCGATGCCGGGCAGCAGACCCAGCAGCATCACGATCCCCTCGCGCACCACTGTCTGGTCGTCCGCGACCACGACGCGCGCGACCCTGTCCGCCGCTCCCCCGGCTCCGCCCTCGCCACCAGCACCGCCACCGGTGCTCACGGCGCCGTCTCCGCCCACCGTCATGCGGGCACCCGCAGACGCACCACGAACCCCTCCTCCCCGGACCCGGCCGGTCCGGCCTCCAGCGAACCGCCCAGCAGCTCGGCACGCTCCCTCATCCCGAGCAGACCGTACCCGGCACCGGTGGCTCCCAGCTCCGCGGACGCTCCGCGCGCCCCGCGGTCACGGACCCAGAGCTCCACCCACCCCTCCAGATAGGTGAACTGCATCTCCACCGGCGCTCCCGGCGCGTGCTTGCGCACATTGGTGAGCGCCTCCTGGGCGACCCTGCGCACCGCCAGCCCGGCCTCCGCGGACAGGCCGCGCGGTTCCCCCGTCACCTCCAGCCGCGCCCCCTCCCCCGCCGCGGACTCCCGGAGGAACTCCTCGACCGGCGTCAGCTCGCCGCGCAGGGCCGACAGCGCCTGCCGGGTCTCGGCCAGGCCCTCGCGGGCCATGCGCCGCGCCGCCACCACCCGGTCCAGGACCTGCTGCCGGCTCTCGTCGCGCTCGATCAGCAGCCGGGCGGCCTCCAGGTGCACCAGCTGCGCGGACAGGCTGTGCGCGAGCACGTCGTGGATCTCCCGGGCGATCCGGGCCCGCTCCGCCAGCGCCGCCGACTCGGCCTCCGCCCGCCGCGCGGCCCGCTCCTGGGCCAGCAGCCGGAACCCCGCCCCCCGCGCCTCGTCGTCCAGCCGGAGCCCGTAGCCGATGAAGGGCAGGGCCAGCACCGTGCCGGCGATCACCACCGCCTGCTCGTCGCTCGCCAGGGCGTACGCCCCCATGGCGACGGCCGAGACGGCCAGCCCGTGGCCTATCGGCAGCCGCTCCATGCCGAGCAGCGCGCACAGGCACCACAGGACCGCCGCCGGCGCGTGCGCCCCCGCCGCCTGCGACACCGCCCCCAGCGCCAGCAGCACCCCCACCAGCGCGAGGGACGGCCCCAGCCGCTGGGCCAACGTGGTGAGGTAGTACGCCCGCACCGCGGCGACGCTGACCCCCAGCCCGGCGGCCAGGACGGCGTACCACCAGCCGTGGAAGGCGCCCTCCCGCAGCACCCCCCAGAGGACCAGGGCGGCCACGGCGGCCCGGACCCCCCACGTCATCACCTGTCTGCGCCGCGGCACCCCCATCCGCAAGAGCGCCTCGCGGGCGGGCCAGGCCGTCCAGTTCTCCATCGGCACGCGCGATCCTTCCACCCTGCCGCCGGGGCGGCCGCCGGCCGTGCGCCGACGAGCGATGCATCCGAACCTACGGCCCGGGCCCCCGGCTCGGATCGGAGCACGGGTGGATGCCGGGTGGAGATGCACGACGGCGCTTTCTCCACCCTGGGGTGGAGAAAGCGCCGGTAAGCCGGGGTCCGCCCCGGGCGGCCCCGATGCGGGAACGCGGTCAGGCGTCGATGCGGGAGCGGTCCAGGGTGGCCGCGGAGTTGGTGATGAACTCCTTGCGGGGCGCCACCTCGTTGCCCATCAGCAGGTCGAAAGCGCGCTCCGCCGCCTCCAGGTCGCTGATGTTGATGCGGCGCAGGGTGCGGTGGCGCGGGTCCATCGTGGTCTCCGCGAGCTGGTCGGCGTCCATCTCGCCCAGGCCCTTGTAGCGCTGGATCGAGTCCTTGTAGCGCACGTTCTTGCGCTCCAGCTCCAGCAGCGTCTGCCGCAGCTCGGCGTCCGAGTACGTGTAGATGTACTTGTCCTGCCCCTTCTTGGGGTGGGTGAGCTCCACGCGGTGCAGCGGGGGCACCGCGGAGAAGACCCGCCCCTCCTCGACCATCGGGCGCATGTAGCGCTGGAAGAGGGTGAGCAGCAGGCAGCGGATGTGCGCGCCGTCGACGTCGGCGTCGGCAAGGAAGATGACCTTGCCGTAGCGGGCCGCGTCGATGTCGAAGGTCCGGCCGGAACCCGCTCCTATGACCTGGATGATCGCGCCGCACTCGGCGTTCTTGAGCATGTCCGAGACCGACGACTTCTGCACGTTGAGGATCTTGCCGCGGATCGGCAGCAGCGCCTGGAACTCGGAGTTCCGGGCGAGCTTGGCCGTACCGAGCGCCGAGTCGCCCTCGACGATGAACAGCTCGCTGCGCTCGACGTCGTCACTGCGGCAGTCGGCAAGCTTGGCCGGCAGCGACGAGGACTCCAGGGCGGTCTTCCGCCGCTGGGCCTCCTTGTGCTGGCGCGCCGCGATGCGGGTGCGGGCCGCGGCGACGACCTTCTCCAGGACGGCCCGCGCCTGCTGCTTGGCGTCGCGCTTGGTGGAGGTCAGGAACGCCTTGAGCTCCTTCGCGACCACGTTCGCCACGATCCGGGAGGCGGCCGAGGTGCCCAGGACCTCCTTGGTCTGTCCCTCGAACTGCGGCTCTGCCAGGCGCACGGTGACGACCGCCGTGAGCCCCTCCATGGCGTCGTCCTTGACGACGTCGTCCTCGGCGACGCGCAGCAGCTTCGACGAGCGCAGCACTTCGTTGACGGTCTTGGTGATCGAACGCTCGAAGCCCGTCACGTGGGTGCCGCCCTTGGGGGTGGCGATGATGTTGACGAACGACTTGACCGTGGCGTCGTAGCCCGTGCCCCAGCGCAGGGCGATGTCCACGCCGAGCTCGCGGGTGACCTCGGTGGGGGTCATGTGGCCGCGGTCGTCCAGGACCGGCACGGTCTCCTTGAAGGTGCCCTGCCCGCTGAGCCGCAGCACGTCGCAGACGGCCTTGTCCTGCGCCAGGTACTCGCAGAACTCGCTGATGCCGCCGTCGTAGCGGAAGACCTCCTCGGTGACCTGCTCGCTGTCGATGCCGCGCTCGTCGCGGACGACGATCGTCAGCCCCGGTACCAGGAAGGCGGTCTGGCGGGCCCGCCCGTAGAGGGTCTCCAGGGAGAGCTTCGCGTCCTTGAGGAAGATCTGCCGGTCCGCCCAGTAGCGGATGCGGGTGCCGACGCGCGCCTTGGGGATCTTCTTTCCCTTGAGCAGGCCGTTGGCCGGGTCGAAGGGGGCGTCCGGGCCGGACTCGGTGAAGATGCCGGGGACGCCGCGGCGGAAGCTGATCGAGTGGGTCCTGCTGTTGCGGTCGACCTCGACGTCCAGGCGCGCGGAGAGCGCGTTGACCACCGACGCGCCGACACCGTGCAGACCGCCGGAGGCCGCGTAGGAGCCGCCGCCGAACTTGCCGCCGGCGTGCAGCTTGGTCATGACGACCTCGACGCCCGACAGCCCGGTCTTGGGCTCGACGTCGACGGGGATGCCGCGGCCGTTGTCGCGCACCTCCACGGAGCCGTCGTCGTGAAGGATCACGTCGATGCGGTCGCAGAAGCCGCCCAGCGCCTCGTCGACGGAATTGTCGATGATCTCCCAGAGGCAGTGCATGAGGCCGCGGCTGTCCGTCGAGCCGATATACATGCCGGGCCGCTTGCGGACGGCTTCCAGGCCTTCGAGGACGAGCAGGTGCCGCGCGGTGTAGTTGGACCCGTCCCGGTCTGCCCCGGTCAGCAGCGCAGTGGACGGCACGGACGTTTCGGCGGTCACGCGGGTTCGCTCCTCGCTGAATTTCTTTTAGGCCCCGGTCGGGCGGGCCGGCGGCCCGGTTGCCGTTCAGAGGGTACCGATGCCTGGTAGAGCCTTTGTGCAGCCACCCGTGGGAACGCCCATGCTAGTCCAGGACTCGATCACACGTTCGATGACACGATGGAGTGACGTGCACATCACGTTCCCTTGGAGGCATGAACCATTTAGGCTCCGGGCACGTCCTCAAGAACACCGGCAAGCCGGCCGGGAGGACGAAAGCCCCCAGCGATGTGAAACCGTAGGCCCACGCAATACGGCTCATTCGCCGCCAACCGTCAAGATCTGGCCGACTCGGAAGCGACTCGGAGGGAACTTTCGAGGAAAAGCCGCGAGCGGGAACGTTTTCGGCCTGGTTGGATGTTGACCCTGGTACGACAGCTCGTCGAGCTAGAGAAGAGGCGACGTGACTACTGTTCTGACCCCCGCGAGCCCGCTGACGGCCGCTGACCGCTGCGACCGGTGCGGCGCTCAGGCCTACCTGCGCGTCGTTCTCATGAGCGGCGGTGAACTGCTCTTCTGCGCCCACCACGGGCGTAAGTTCGAGCCAGAACTCAAGAAGATCGCCGCGGAAATACAGGACGAGACGGAGCGGCTCACCGCCTCCCCGGCGTCTGCGCCCGACGAGGACCGCTGAGTCCGTAGCGGAACGCTGACACATCGCATCCGACGACGAGCGAGGTCCGGCTCCCGGCCGGACAGCCGCGGGCGGCTGCCCCCATCGCGGGGGAAGCCGCCCGCTCTCGTACGCTCCGGCGCACCTTTGCGGTGTGGTTCTTGTGCTTCTGCGGCTGCGCCGCGACGGCGCCCTGCTGAGCGCCGGGAGCGGCCGGAGTCTGCCCCTGCGCCGCCGGAGCCTGCGGCTGAGCGCTCTCGCCGCTGTGCGCCGCCACCAGCGCCGTGTAGGCCGACATCCGCGTGTACACCCCGGGGTACTGCGGCTGCCCGCACCCCGCGCCCCAGGACACCAGGCCCACCAGCTTGCCCTGCGCCACGAGCGGGCCCCCGCTGTCGCCCTGGCACGCGTCGCGCCCGCCCAGAGGCGGCATTCCCGCACACAGCATGGAGGCCCGGCGGAAGACGCCGTCGGCGCTCCCCGGATAGGCGCGCTCGCACGCCGCGTCCTGCAGGATCCGCACCTTCGCCGCGCGCAGGACCTCCGAGTACGTGCCGTTGCCGATCACGTCGCCCCAGCCGTAGACGGTGGCCTTCGCGCCCACCCGGTAGGCGGCGTCGCCCTGCGGTGCCACCGGGATCACGTAGCTCTCCGGCACCTGGGTGCGCAAGGTGAGGACGGCCAGGTCGCCCGCGTTGGTGCCCGGGTCGAACCCGGGGTTCACCCAGGCGTCCCGCGGCTCCATCTCGGCGCCGACGGCGCCTCTCAGGTCATCGCGGCCGACGATGACCCGCAGGTCCCTCGCTTCCCCCACGTCGACGCCGAGCACCTCGCGGCTCAGGCAGTGCGCCGCCGTGACCACCGTCCTGCGGCCCACCAGGACCCCGCCGCAGAACTGCCCGGCCCGGGCTGCCCCGAACCGCTGCCGGCTGCCCAGAGCCACCACCCAGGGCGCCTCCGAGGCCCTGACGGCCTGCCCTCCTACGACCGCACGGTCCGCCACTGCCGGGGCCGGGACCGCGAAGACCAGGGCGATCGATCCGGCCAGCAGACAGCTCAGCGAACGCATACGATCTCCTGACTCTGCGGGTTTCCTTGCACACCCAGAGTCAACCCGCAGGGCGATCGGCGCATCCGGAACCTGGACGGCATGCCTCCGGATCAGCCGTACTGTCACCCGTACGGCCCGCAGGGCCCGGCTCCTCGGGAGAGGTGCCGGGCCCTGCGGGGTCGTCGTCGTCCGACCGGTCCTAGTCGAGGTAGTCGCGCAGGACCTGGGAGCGGGACGGGTGGCGCAGCTTGGACATCGTCTTCGACTCGATCTGGCGGATGCGCTCACGCGTCACGCCGTAGACCTTGCCGATCTCGTCGAGCGTCTTCGGCTGGCCGTCGGTGAGGCCGAAGCGCATGGAGACCACGCCCGCCTCGCGCTCGCTGAGCGTGTCCAGGACGGAGTGCAGCTGCTCCTGGAGCAGGGTGAAGCTGACGGCATCGGCCGGCACGACCGCCTCGGAGTCCTCGATGAGGTCACCGAACTCGCTGTCGCCGTCCTCACCCAGGGGGGTGTGGAGGGAGATCGGCTCACGGCCGTACTTCTGGACCTCGATGACCTTCTCAGGGGTCATGTCGAGCTCCTTGGCCAGCTCCTCCGGGGTGGGCTCGCGGCCCAGGTCCTGGAGCATCTGGCGCTGGACACGCGCGAGCTTGTTGATGACCTCGACCATGTGCACCGGGATACGGATGGTGCGGGCCTGGTCGGCCATCGCGCGCGTGATGGCCTGGCGGATCCACCAGGTGGCATAGGTGGAGAACTTGTAGCCCTTGGTGTAGTCGAACTTCTCGACCGCACGGATCAGACCGAGGTTGCCCTCCTGGATCAGGTCCAGGAAGAGCATGCCGCGGCCGGTGTAGCGCTTGGCCAGCGAGACCACCAGACGGAGGTTGGCCTCCAGGAGGTGGTTCTTGGCGCGGCGCCCGTCCTCGGCGATGATCTCCAGCTCGCGCTTGAGCTTGGGGGCGAGCTTGTCGGAGTTCGCCAGCTTGTCCTCGGCGAACAGGCCCGCCTCGATGCGCTTGGCGAGCTCCACCTCCTGCTCGGCGTTGAGGAGGGGGACCTTGCCGATCTGCTTCAGGTAGTCCTTGACCGGGTCGGCGGTGGCGCCGGCGACGGCGACCTGCTGCGCGGGAGCGTCGTCCTCGTCGTCGTCGGAGAGGACGAAGCCCTTGTTCTCGCCGGTCTCGTCCTCCTCCTCGCCCTTGCCCGGGGTCGGGGTCTCCTCGACGAGGTCCTCGTCGAGGAGCTCGTCGGCGTCCTTCTTCGCGGCGGTCTTCTTGGCCGCCGTCTTCTTGACGGCGGCCTTCTTCGCCACCGTCTTCTTCGCGGCCGCCTTCTTGGTGGCGGCCTTCTTGGCGGGCGCCTCCGCGCTCTCGTCGTCGCCGTACGCCGCCGAGGCGGACGTGGCGGACGCCGAGGACGCGGTCTGCCTGGCCGTGACCGTCTTGGAGGCGACGGTCTTGGTGGCGGTGCGCTTCGCCGGGCTCTTCGCTGCGACGCTCTTGCGGGTGCGCTTGGGCGCCTCGGCGGCACTGACCATCAGCGTCACACCCTCCTCGTCGAGGACCTGGTTGAGGCTGCGCAGAACGTTCTTCCACTGGGTTGGCGGAATCTGGTCAGCCTCGAAGGCCCGACGCACGTCGTCGCCGGCGATCTGCCCCTCGGCCTTTCCCTGCTCGATGAGCGCCATCAGAGACTCGGATTCGGCGATCTCCGGCGGGAGCGTACGGGATGTGCTGGCCGACACGAACAACCTCTCGGAACGATGGAAACGGCTTCCGGCCCCGGCCCGCCCTGCTGGGGGGAACCGGTTCCGACGACCGCCGGCATGGATGAACCGACGGCGCGCGGGTGATGAGATGCAGACGGACACAGCGCCCCGGACGAGGCCCGTATTCCCTCCGCGTCCACCACCTCTTTAGTCATCGCACTGCCTCAAGGAGCGTTACGCCCAATCCCCGTGGCCCGAGTCACACCCCAAAACGGAGCGAATCCCTGCCCAACTGGACAGAACACTCCACTTCCTGGCGTCCCGGTCCGAGTTCCGGGAGGGGCGCCGGCGCCACCGGACGGCTCACGGGTGCGGTCGCGCATCCGGCCGCACGCGTGAGCCCTGGCCCGGCCCGGCGCGTGCGGCCCTTCTGTACGAACCCACTCGTACCGTCCCGCTCCTCTCCGCGGTCAGTGCTCGCGCGGCGCCGGCACCACGCGCTCGACGTCCGGGTGGGCGATGAGCAGCTGCCTCATCGCGGCCTCCGCCCCGGACCCGTCGCCCGCCCCGACGGCGTCGACGATGCGGAGGTGGTGTCCGACACCGGCCTCGGTGGGGCGGTCGCAGCCGCCGGAGGGTGCGCCCGAGACGTGCAGGGCGGAGGAGACGATGCCCGCGAGGTGCTCGAGCATGCGGTTGCCGGCGACCTGCAGGAGCAGGGAGTGGAACTCGGCGTCGGCGCGCGTGAAGGTGAGGGAGTCGCCTTGGGCCAGCGCGTGGCCCATGATCTCGGCCATGTCGGCCAGGCGCTGCTGGACGTCCTCGCGGCCGTGGCCGGCGGCGAGGCGGGCGGCGAGGGGCTCGATCGTCCAGCGCAGCTCGCACAGCTCGCGGCGCTGGTCCTCCCGCTGGGGGCCGAAGGCCCGCCACTCGATGATGTCGGGGTCGAGGAGGTTCCAGTCGCTGACGGGACGGACGCGGGTGCCCACGTTGGGGCGCGCGCTGACGAGGCCCTTGGCCTCGAGGACGCGCAGGGATTCGCGGACGACGGTCCTGGAGACCTCGAAGCGCTGCCCGATCTCCTCGGGGACGAGCGGGCGGTCGGCGCCCAGGTCCCCGGAGACGATCATCTGGCCGAGCTGCTGGACGAGCTGGCCGTGCAGGCCACGGCCCCGGCTGCCGGCGGCCCGGCGGCCGGCACGGCTGAGCTCGGCCTCGCCGTCCCAGGCCGGCGGGGCCCCGCGGTCGTGCCCGGAGGCCTCCGCGTAGGAGTAACGGTCAAGCTCGCCCGGGCCTGCGAGGCCGGAGTCGGCGGGGCGAGCCGCGGTCATCATGGTGTGCGCAAGGGTACTCACGCCTCCTTTGTCGGCGACACCTCGAAGTCCCTTGAGGTCTTTGGTGAAAAGCACACGAAAGGGTGATCGCCCATTACCTCACAATTGACGGCCAAACGGACAGAATCGGGCACTCTCCGAGATGGTCCGTATGCGGAGCGTGATGGCCGCGACCTGCCAACTCCGCACGTGGGAAGGGGCGTCGGGGCTCCCGGAGCGCGCTGCGGCGGGCCTCATCGCGGCCTGCCGCGGAAGACGGCGAGGACATAGGCCCCGAGAAGTGCCGTGAGTGACAACGCGAGCGCCCAGCCGACCGGTTGGGACACCAGCCGCAGGGCGGCCGAGACCCCCCGGTCCATGCCCGAGGGCCATTGCACGACCGCGGCGGCGCGCAGCCTCTCCGGCAGCCCCACGAGCGAGCGGGCCGCGGGCTCGGCGAGCACGCTGCCCAGGACCGGCACCACGAGCGTCGGCACGGCGAGCACCGCGACCATCCCGAGCGCCGCCGACCGGAAGAGCCCGGCGGCGAGCAGCCCCGCCCACGCGCAGCCCAGGGTGAGCGCCGCCCAGCCCGCGAGCATGACGGCCCAGTCACGCGGGAGGGAGACGACGTCGTCGCCGAAGAGGAGCCCGAGGGCGCCGGCGTCGAGGAAGAGGGAGGTGAGGGCGAGGAGGACGGCGGACACGGCGGTGACGGCGAGCTTGGCGGCGAGCAGGCCGAGGCGGCGCGGGACAGTGCCCTGGTCCGGGGCGAGGGCGGGATAGCGGAACTCGTGACCGAAGGCCAGCGCGCCGAGGAGACCGGCCCCGAAGACGGCGGGCGGCAGCGGCAGCAGGGCGGGCCAGCCGGTGAGCACGCGGGGCGCCGGAGCGGACCCCGTCCGGGCGAGGAGGACGGACACGAGCAGCGAGGCCGCGAGCGCGGCGGCCGCGACGATCCAGCCGGTCCGCACGCCGGTGGCGCGGCGCAGCTCGTAGCGCAGCGGCCAGGCGGGGTCGGGGGCCGGGAGCCGAGGGTGGACGCGGGGG